>CBIHQO010000763.1:0-3739 GCA_966211735.1 uncultured Schlesneria sp. | reverse complement strand
AACCAGCGTTTGTCCCCCTTACCTGTTCTGGCCTTTTCCAATCGAGAGGTGAAGATCGTCGCCCAGGCATGCACCGGTGGGTTCACGTCTCCAAAATTCCATTCGTAGGCAGGAATCTGCCCATTGGGATGCATGTAGTGTTCGCGCAGCATCAGGTCCAACTGCTGCTTACCGAAATCGGGATCAACCAGAGTCAGCGCCACAACATGAAACGCCAGATCCCAGGCGGCGTACCATGGATACTCCCACTTGTCCGGCATCGAGATGATGTCGGCGTTGTACATGTGATGCCAATGTCCATTGCGCGTCGGCTGTTTTCGGTCTTTCAGAAAGGGGTCGCAACCCCGTTCGATGAGCCACTTGTTCAAGTCGTAGAAGTAGAACTGCTTGGACCAGAGCATCCCGGCAAGTGCCTGCCGCATCACGCGACGCTGGTCTTCACCGAGAGACTGTGGAATCACGGCAGAGTAGAATTCGTCTGCCTCACGTCGTCGCGTCTGAATGATGTCGTCGAACGAAGCACCAAAGCGACCCTGCTTCCCCTTTGCGGTGACTAGCCCAGGCTGAACCTCACACAGTCGCAGACGCAACGTATGGGACTCACCTGGCAAAATGGATAGCACGTAATCCGCAGCGACCTTTGTTCCGGTCTTGGCTGGATTCACGGCATCGGCCTGGCCATTGACGACGAAATTGTTAATCCCGTCCTTCACATACGGGCTGGCATTCTCGGTACCGGACAAGCGCGAAGTGTTCGTATCATTCTCTGTGAACAGCAGTGTCGGACTGCCCTCGCAATAGAAGTACCTTTGCCCCAGCTTGGTATGCGACGCGGCGACCACCGCCATCTGGTCCGTTTGCGCCGCGCATTCCAGATTGGGACGACCACCATTGTCGCCCCATGACCAAGTGTTGCGGAACCATAGCGTTGGTAGCACACGCAACGTCGCCGTCTCTGGACCACGATTGGTAATCGTGATCTGAATCAGCAGATCCTCGGGATCGGCCTTGGCATATTCGACGACGACATCGAAATAGCGATCGTCATTGAAGACCTGGGTGTCGAGCAGTTCGTATTCCATGTCCTGCCGACCGCGGGCGCGATTGGTCAGGACCAGATCTTCATACGGGTAAGCGTTCTGCGGGTACTTATACAAGTACTTCATGTACGAGTGCGTGGGAGTCGAATCGAGATAGAAGTAGTACTCCTTCACATCCTCGCCATGATTTCCCTCGCTGTTCGTCAGTCCGAACAGACGCTCTTTCAGAATGGGGTCGTTTCCATTCCAGAGTGCCAGTGCAAAGCACAGCAACTGCTTCTGGTCCGAGACGCCAGCCAAGCCATCTTCGCCCCAGCGATACGCTCGCGAGCGTGCCTGATCGTGACTGAAGTAGTCCCAGGCGTTCCCTGTATCGCTGTAGTCTTCGCGAACCGTTCCCCACTGCCGCTCGCTGAGGTACGGTCCCCATTTCTTCCAAACAGCCCCTCCATCACGAGCGGCATCTAAACGTTGGGACTCGGCGGTCATGGGACGATTCCTGTTGGCGGATCAAATGGTAAGTAATTTATCAGATCACGATCGACCTGGAATTACCACCGTGCCACCATGTCCCAGAGCGTTCAGATCGCCGTCCGCAGCAGTCGCTTTGTGTGCTGTGCAATCATCAACTCTTCGTTCGTCGGAATCACCCACACCGAAACACGACTCGAGGCCGTTGAAAGCGATTGAACTCCCTGCAGATCACCGCAATCTGTAGAATCGACGCCGAGCCAACTCAGTCCTTTGAGAATACGCTCACGGATCGGGGCGGCGTGCTCGCCAATGCCCCCCGTCAGGACCAGAGCATCCACACCGCCAAGTGCCGCCGCGAGTGAACCGACCTCGCGCTGGACTCGATAAACGAATAGTTCGATCGCCTCGGCGGCATGCGTATTTGTCGCCTCCATGGCCAATAGCGTTCGCATGTCGCTGGAGATTCCCGAGACCCCTTTCAAGCCTGATTCAAAATACAGCAGATGCTCCAGTGATCGAGCGTCCATCCCGCAACTGCTCATCAGGTACAGCAGCGCACCAGGATCGATCGCGCCACACCGAGTTCCCATCGCTAACCCATCGAGTGGCGTCAGCCCCATCGTCGTGGCGACGCTCACCCTCTCACGCATGGCACAGAGACTGGCCCCATTACCCAGATGAGCCACAATTGTACGTCCCGCTGCCGCGCGCGGATCGACTTCGGGCAGCCTCGACGCGATGTATTCGAACGAAAGTCCGTGAAAGCCGTAACGGATAACCCCGGATTCCGTGAGCGATCGCGGTATCGCGAACGTCTGAGCAACCTTTGACTGGCCTCGATGAAATGACGTATCAAAGCAGGCGACTTGCTGCAGTCCTGGCGCATGTTGCTGCATAGCACGGATCGCCGCAATGTTGTGAGGCTGATGGAGCGGTGCCAGCGGGGCAAGCAGTTCGAGCTCGGCTATCACGCTTTCATCGGTCAACACCGGTTGCAGGAATCTCAGCCCACCGTGAACTACGCGATGCCCTGCGGCGACCAGTCGATGTCCGTTAAGTTGCTCCTCCAGCCCCCACGAAAACAAATACTTGATCGCCTGTTCATGAGATAAGCTCGAACCTGCAGGCCAGCCGTTTTCACCGACGCCACGCCCGTCGGCATCGGCGACAGTAAAGCGAGGTGATGCCAGCAGCGACTCAATCTGCCCGCGCAGCAGCAACCGTAATGGATCACCGTCAACGAACACCGAAAACTTGACACTCGATGAACCGGCATTGAGGATCAGGAACGCATCTGACATGGCAAGCACCTCGAGCGTCAGGAATGTCTAGACGTTGTCGCCGCCTGTCAAAGTCCTGCCCTGTTGTCTGGTTTCCTCATGTCCCCATTTCCAATTCACAATTTCAGGCATGTCGTCACCATAGCGTGTGATGTATTGCTTGTGTTCCAGCAGTTTGTCACGAACAGCCTGCTTGGCGTAGGCCGCTCGTGATGCCAGCTTAGGAACCCGGTCGATCACGTCGTTCATCAGTGAAAAACGATCGAGTTCATTCAGCACAGTCATATCGAATGGAGTCGTCGTCGTCCCTTCTTCTTTATACCCATGCACGTGCATGTTCTTGTGACCACGCCGTTTATAAGTCAGTCGATGCACCAGAGCGGGATACCCATGGAACGCAAAGATGATCGGCTTGTCGATCGTGAATAGTGCATCGTATTCGTCGTCGGGCAATCCATGCGGATGCTGGCTCGTCGGCTGCAGCTTCATCAAATCGACAACATTGATGACTCGAATTTTCAGATCAGGCACCTGTGCTCGAAGCAGTTGAACCGCCGCCAATGTTTCGAGTGTCGGAACATCACCGCAGCAGGCCATCACAACATCAGGCTCGCTCCCTTTGTCGTTGGAAGCCCACTCCCAGATGCTGATCCCGGCCGCACAATGCTGGAGTGCTTCATCCATCGTCAACCAGTTCGGGGCCATTTGCTTTCCTGCAACCACAACGTTGACATAGTTGCGACTGCGCAAGCAGTGATCGGTCACGCTGAGCAACGTGTTCGCATCGGGCGGCAAGTAGACCCGAACGACCTCGGCTTTCTTATTCACGACATGATCCATGAAACCCGGATCCTGATGCGTGAACCCGTTATGGTCCTGTCGCCAGACGTGGGAGCTCAACAGGTAATTGAGTGATGCGATCGGTCGCCGCCAGGGGATTTGATG
>CBIHQO010000762.1:0-3750 GCA_966211735.1 uncultured Schlesneria sp. | reverse complement strand
AGCCACCCTGTCTCTCCATCGGACTCTGATGGGTTTGACGATTAGTCGCAGGATGACAGCTATGCCGTCTTCTCCCAACTTCACAGCTTTAGCGGATATCTGGCTGCCCTACCGAAGGAAGAACCGGCCTATCAATAAATGCCGAGCCCGCAAAGTTTGCGCAGACTGCCATAGCGTTTTCTGGCGATTTGGGCCAAGGGTCGGCGTTCCGCATTTCGAGAAGTGGTAGCGGTTGTGACCGTACTTGCGAGGAACTCAGGCGAGTTGATTCGAAGTGCCCGCCCCGTTCGAACTTACAAGAGACACGATTCGTCTCTTTGACTGCTCTCTTCTCGCGGACCTCGCACGCTTTAGATCGTCCCCCGATGTTTACCGGAATGACCACCGCCGCGACCGCGTTAGACGCCTTTCAGACGTCCGTGGAAGCGACGGCGAATAACCTGGCGAACGTCAACACGACGGCATTTAAGCGGAGCACAATCAACTTTCAGGATCTGGTTTACACCGGTCCGGCCAATCTGCAGGTCGGTAACGGCGTGAGGGTCTCTGACATCTCGAATCGCGACTTTAAACAAGGTGGCGAGGAGGCCACGGGCCGAGAACTGGATGTCTTCATTAGTGGGAACGGGTTCTTCAGCGTTCAACAACCCGACGGTACGATTAAGTACACTCGGGATGGATCGTTCCAGAAGGACGCGTTGGGCCGACTCGTGACGAGTACCGGAAACATTGTCCAGCCGCCGATCACATTTCCGGCCGACACGGTTTCGACATCGATTGGTGCCGATGGCGTTGTCTCCGTTGTGACGGGTTCTGAACCCGACAAAATCAAGGTCCTCGGGCAGATTCAGCTGACCAGTTTCCCAAATCCATCCGGGTTGTCGCAGGAGGCGAACAATCTGTTTGGTGAAACTCCGGCATCGGGGACCGCGACCACGGCGATTCCCGGGACGAATGGATTGGGGAGCGTCAAACAGAAATCGCTGGAAGATTCGAACGTCGACATGACTTCGGAGATGACACAACTGGTGACGGCTCAACGCGCCTACGATGCAAATTCGCGTGTGCTCACAACGTCGTATCAGCTCGTCGGATCGGCGTTGGACATGATCCACTGATCCTTGAAGATGCCTCGCCCTCCCAAATACGAACACAACTGTTCGTGACTCGCTCCAATCGGCACATTCGGTTCTGCCCGCAGCGGCAGTCGACGAGGTTGCGCAGAAACTGATCAAACCACGCAAGAAGCACGCAACTTGTTCGATTCGCTAGCAGGACTGTTGGCGGGCCCTACGTCGTAGTTCAGTTTCGATTTTGCGTGACCTTCAGCGGAGCAGGTGATTGATGGATTCCCTCCTCAGTCAGCCCCAGACGACGCGAATGAACCCACCCGAGGACCTTCGTGCGCGGTTACAGGTGCAAGGCGGCGTCTGGCAGATGCTACCTGACATCGCCGTGAAGGCGCTGGCGATGGCACGCGATCCTAACTGCTCGATCAAAGAGTTTGCCTCAGTCGTCGAACGCGATCCGAAGCTGGCCACCGAGATCTTGCGGATCACGAATAGCGCATTCTACGGCGCTCGCAACCCGATCATGAATCTCAAGCAGGCGGTGACGCGGCTGGGGTTCGCTCATTGCCGCAATGTCATCCTGGCCGCCAGCCTGGGAAGCGCGATGCGCAAGCTGAAGCTATCCGAGGCCTGGATGCAGCTTTTGCTATGGCGGCATTCCTTGCTGACCGGCATGCTGGCGATGTCGCTGAATCGAAGGTTCAACCTGGGCTTCATCGGTGAAGAGTTTACGGCGGGATTGATTCACGACGTGGGTCGGTCGCTGTTTGCAATCATCGCCCCCGAAGATTTCCCCAAAGCCGATCCGTTGGATTTTATCGAGGGGCTCGATGTGCTGCAGCGGGAGCGCGAGATCCTGCGAACAGATCATTGTGAGTTGGGTGCCTGGTTCATTGCGCAGAACAAGCTGCCCGAAGCGCTGGTGGAAGTCATCCTGATGCATCACGAGCCCGCGAAAGCCATGGAGCATCGCAAGCTTGTCGCGACGATTGGTGTGGCGGATCACATGGCCAATTACCTGCAAAGCAATGGCTCGGCCGATGAATACGACGCGCAAGAGAATCCCGCGATTGAAGTGCTGTTTGAAGACAGTCCGGGAGAGGTCTTGGCGTGTTGCACGGAAGCTCGGCTGATGATGAGCGAAACGATGTGCGAAGCGAATTCGGCGAATGGGCCATTTTCGATGTCGTGACGGCGTCGAGTAGAAGCGATTCCAGGTTCGAATCAACTCGGACCGGAGGTTAGAAGTGCGTCCGCTCATCAGAGTCATGATTGCCAACGCCTCTTCCGTCTTGCGACGGCTGGTGACCGAAGCGTTGGAAGATGCCAATGAATTCGAAGTGTATCCCGCGGTCCATGGCGGAGATGTGGTGAATCAATTGCCCACCGCTCGCCCGCATGTCTTGATACTCGATACCGAGATGCCGGTCATGAATGGCATTCAGACCGTGAAAGCGATCCGTGAAACGGATTCGCTGCTGCCCATCATTATGCTTTGCCTGACGACTGAGGCCAGTTTGCGAGCGATGGTGGAAGCCATTCCCGCCGGGGCCAATGACTGCGCCAAGTTCACGCTGCGAATGGGACATGTCGCCTCGGCGAAGAAGCATTTGCGAGACGAGATATTGCCGAAGATCCGATTCTGGGCAGATCACCGGCTTCAACGATTGCTGGAAGCGCCCGCGATCGAATCTCGCGAGATCGTCGGGATGCAACCGTGTAGATGAAAGTGACGAGGTAAGAGCGCCAAGGCACTGATGACGGCTTTGCGTTGCCAGCGTCTTATCGATGCAGCAACGAGCACAGCGCGTGGTGAGGCTGATTGCCGCACAGGCTCGCAACGCAATCAGAGCGTCAGCAGCGACGCGAACACACTGGTGGCCCTGAACGGCCACCAGTGGCCCCGAAGGAAAGCGAATCTCAGGTCAAAGACCAAACAAAGGTGACGGGCTAGAAGCCCCTCCCACGAAGAACCAAGCGGCCAACCCGTGTCATCAGACCTGCGGTTCGGTCATGCTCCAGGGATCCAACGCCTTCGTGAGCTGGTCTTCAGGCAGGATGTTTTGTTCGCGGCAGAGTTCGCGAATCGTTTTGCCGGACTTGAAGGCTTCCTTGGCTAACGCGGACGCTTTTTCGTAGCCGATGTAGGGGTTCAGGCTGGTCACCATTGCCAGGCTTTGTTCCACGCTGGCTTCGCAGGTTTCGGCATTGGCTTCCATATCCAGCGCACAGAGATCGATGAAGGCGGTCGTCCCCTGCGATAGAAGTGCCACTGATTCCAGGGTCGCATGCCCCATGATCGGCATCATGATATTCAATTGAAACTGACCGCCGGTCGCACCGCTGAAGGCAACCGTTTGATCGTTGCCGATCACGCGTGCGGCCACTTGCATCAGGCTTTCGCACATCACCGGATTCACTTTGCCTGGCATGATGGACCTGCCGGGCTGACGATCGGGCAACATGATCTCGTAGAAGCCACAGCGCGGACCCGAGCCGAGCCAGCGGATGTTATTCGCCACATTGAACAGTGTCGTCGCGATCACTCGCAGTTGACCATGGCACTCGACCAGGCCATCACGCTGGGCGTTTCCTTCGAAATGGTTGGCGGCTTCGACAAAACCGATGCCCGTTTCTTTCGCAAGTGCTTCACAGGTGCGGCGTCCAAATTCGGGATGAG
>CBIHQO010000761.1:0-3753 GCA_966211735.1 uncultured Schlesneria sp. | reverse complement strand
TCTGATCACCCCGACCTACTATGGGCAATAACGTCTTGCCGCAACTGCCCTCAATCGCCGAGAAACGGCAGTGCTTCCCGGAGATCCGATGAATTTGAATCCTCGCAATCCCATTGAATCGATTCGGATTCACGGCAATTAACGAGTTTTGGCCTGGAGTGCGCCCAAGCCCGCCTGTGTCTGATCTGTCGTTGCGTTCATGCCGCGCTCTCCTGAATCGTCGTCGTCGCCAAATCTCAGAAGCTCATGGCCATCTCTCTTGGTCGCGGATTCTTTGGAGACCGATTTCGCGAGTTTCCTCGTCACGGGTTGATTCCGCTGACACGTCGATGGTCGTCGAACCACCCCATCTTTCGCACAAGACACCAAAACGATGTTCTGAAAAGTGCTACCAGCCACGGGAATGACTTGTTGAAATGTCGCCACATTCCGATATAATTAGCGTGAGGAGAGGAATCACGATGGCCAAGATCGATAAATTACCCAAGCTCACCCCTTTGGTTGCTCTCACAGAAGCGGCAGAATGCCTGAAGACACTGGCACATCCACATCGTCTCCGGATGGTTCAGATGCTCCTCCAGGGCCGGTACACGGTGGGCGAGCTTGCTGAGGCGTGCGAGATTCCCAGCCAGATGGCCTCCGAACACCTGCGGCTGATGCAGCGATGCGGTTTCCTGACCAGCGAAAAGGAGGGGCGAAATGCGTATTACCAGGTCGTCGAAAGTCATTTGGCAAACCTCATGACCTGCATTGAGGCACGATTTGGCGGGAAACGTGAGTGAGTTTTTTTCGCCGCTTATGTCGTAATGTCGTGACATGTTGTCATGTCAGAAATTATCATTCAAGATACCAGGGATCGAACTCAGGAGAGAATCATGACTGTCACCGTCATCAAGCCACAGGAACTTGCCAGACTCTGCAAGGAAGGCAAGAAGGTCGAGCTCATCGACGTGCGCACGCCCGTCGAATTTCAGGAAGTCCACGTTGAGATTGCCCGAAACGTTCCGTTGGACCGCCTCGATGTCGCAGCCCTAATGCAGGCTCACGGTGGCTCGGCCAACGAGCCGCTCTATGTGATCTGCCGTTCAGGAAGCCGAGGCCAACAGGCATGCGAACGGTTTCTTAAGGCAGGCTTCTCGAACGTAGTCAACATCGAAGGTGGTACGATGGCGTGCGAGGAAGCGGGTCTTCAAGTCGTCCGAGGCAAGAAGGCTGTCTCGCTCGAACGGCAAGTTCGCATCGCGGCGGGTTCGCTCGTCATGCTGGGGGCTGCGCTGGGTTGGTTCATCGATCCCGCCTTCATCGGGTTGTCAGCGTTTGTCGGTGCCGGACTGGTCTTTGCAGGGGTTACCGATACTTGCGGGATGGGGATGGTGCTGGCCCGAATGCCGTGGAACCAGTGCGGCAAAGAATCAATGTCTTGTTGCGCCCGTTGAAGGCGCTGGCTTCTGGATTCAAGGAATATCAACATGAAATTGCTGATCGTTGGTGGTGTGGCTGGTGGAGCTTCCGCGGCCGCTCGTTCTCGTCGACTGTCGGAAGATGCCGAGATTGTCGTGTTCGAGCGGGGTCCGGACGTGTCATTCGCCAACTGCGGGTTGCCGTACTACATCGGCGGCGAGATTGCCGAGCGTAAGAAACTGCTTGTCACCACGCCGGAAATGTTGCGGACCCGCTTCAAGCTCGACGTGCGAACTCGGTCCTCGGTGGAAGCCATCGACCGCAATGCTAAGAAGATTCGTGTTCGTGACCTCGCATCCGGACGGGAATACGAAGAATCCTACGACAAAGTGATCCTGGCGACAGGGGCAGCGCCGTTCCGTCCGTCAATTCCGGGAATGGATTTGCCCGGCGTGTTTACTCTGCGGAATCTCCAGGATACTGACCACATCAAAGAGCGAGCGAACCAGGGTGCGAAGCAGGTTGTTCTCTTGGGAGGGGGCTTCATCAGCCTGGAGTTAGCCGAGAATTTTGTCCGACTCGGCATTTCGACCACAGTCGTCGAGAAGAATGACCAGATTCTCACCCCCTTCGACAAGGAGATGACGCAGCCGATCGTGGCGGAGTTGGCAAGCAAAGGCGTCACGCTGCTACTTGGCCAATCAGCCGAAGCGGTCGAACAGACCGCCGACGGATTAGTCGTCTGCCTGAATTCCGGCCAACGGCTTCCGGCTCAACTGGTCGTCTTCGGAATCGGCGTCCGCCCGGAAAACAAGTTGGCAGTCGAGGCAGGACTGGAAGTCGGACCTCGCGGCGGGATCCGGGTTAACGATCATCTCCAAACAAGTGACCCGAACATTTTCGCCGTCGGTGACGCCATTGAAGTCAAAGACGTGATTTCTGGTGAACAAACTCAAGTGCCGCTTGCTGGTCCCGCCAATCGTCAGGGCCGGATCGCTGCGGACAACGTGTTCGGTCGCTCGGTGAAGTATCGAGGGACGCAGGGAACGGCAATTCTCGGCTTCTTTGACCGCACGGCGGCGATGACGGGGGCCTCTGAAAAAGCCTTGCGGCGAGCGAATCGCCCGTTCCGCAAGGTCTACATTCACCCCACGCATCACGCCGGGTACTATCCAAACGCGGAAGGAATGGTTCTTAAACTCCTGTTCGATCCGACGACGGGCCGTGTGCTGGGAGCGCAAGGCGTGGGCGGAGCCGGAGTCGACAAGCGAATTGATGTGCTGGCTGTGGCAATCCAGGCAGGTATGACCGTGTTCGACCTGGAAGAAATGGAACTGGCCTACGCACCGCAATTCGGTTCCGCCAAAGATCCGATCAATATGGCGGGGTTCGTGGCGGGAGGATTATTGCGTGGAGATCATCCTCAGGTCGATGTCGAAGCAGTGTTGTCCAGTCCTGATGTTGAGCGACCATTCTTGCTGGACGTTCGCACCCCGCAGGAATTTTCGGCAGGCCATATTCCTGGAGCCGTCAATATTCCAGTCGATGACTTGCGATCACGGTTGGGCGAATTGCCTCGTGACCTGAAGATTGCCGCTTATTGCCAGGTGGGCCAGCGAGGCTACCTAGCGACCCGCATCCTGCTGCAAGCCGGCCTTTCTGCGGTGAACATCGGCGGCGGGTACAAGACATTCAAACTATTTCAGCCGGTTTGACACCGGAATGTACAAAGGACATTGTGAGGTTGCCGCTTTCGTTCTTGAGGGATAACGATGGACATCACGGTACTCGGTAAAGGTTGTTCGCGCTGCGAATCGACGATTCAACGAATCGAGCGCGAGGCCAAGGCCATCGGAGTTCCGGTGACGATCACCAAAATCACGGATGCGGATCAGATCACGGCGCATGGAGTGATGGCGACACCTGCCGTGATGATCGATGGAAAGATCGTACATAGTGGCGGCATACCCACACATGAGGCCGTTCGCGAATGGTTACTTCCTAAACCCTTGAGCTTGCTGACAAACCCGACGCGACATCTTTTTTTTACCGGCAAAGGCGGCGTCGGCAAGACTTCGTTATCGACAGCCGTAGCGCTCACTCTGGCAGACGCCGGTAAAAAGGTTCTGCTGGTCAGTACGGACGCAGCATCGAATCTGGACGAGATGCTGGGGATCGACCTTCGCAACATCCCCACAACGGTGCCCAATGCACCCGGACTGAACGTTTTGAATATCGATCCAGACACGGCGGCCGAGTCCTATCGACAACGAGTCCTGTCGCAGATGGGTGTCAGTGCCAGCCAAGCGGAACTTTCTACGGTGCGCGAGCAGTTGTCAGGAGCCTGTACCA
>CBIHQO010000760.1:0-3758 GCA_966211735.1 uncultured Schlesneria sp. | reverse complement strand
GGCCGTTTCGGCGGGGTCGGGAGACCCGCGCCGAACTGCGCCTCTCCGCGAGAAGGCTACTACCAGCGTTCGACCGGGCCGTTGGGAACTTTCACGAGTGCCGTGGCGACTGCCGTTCGCCGTTCGCCATGCCGTTGTCGGATTTCCCCGATGATCTCGTCGAACTCGACAGGGCTGGTGAACAGCCGCAACCGCTGCTCTAAATCTTCGGGCACACCCAGTCTCGCGCCGTACCACGCCGCGAACTTGCGGAACAGAAAGCAACTTCGTTCGCCATGCTGTTCGGTCATCAGGTGGAAATGCCGAGCCAGGAAGTCGACTTGTTCATCCGATGTTGGCTCGCGCACGAGCCGGCCGGCTTCGCAATCTTCGATCTTGCGGAACAACCACGGATCGAGCATGGCACCGCGGCCGATCGCCACCGCCGCGCAGCCCGTCACGCGTCGCATGTGCAACGCCTCCTCCACCGATCGCACATCTCCATTGCCGATCACCGGAATCCGCTCGACCGCTTCCACGGTCGCTTGAATGCCCTCTAAGTCGACTTGACCATGAAACCCCTGCTGCCGCGTACGACCGTGAATCGTGATTGCCGCCACGCCGACTGATTCAAAGCGACGAGCCAACATCGGTGAGGCGATCGTGTCGCGATCCCAGCCCAGTCGCATTTTCACCGTGACGGGGATACTGACAGCACTCACAACTTGCTCGACCAGCCGACCCGCATGATCCGCGTCACACAATAACCGGGCTCCGCCCCCCTGCCCGTTCACCTTGGCCATTGGGCAGCCCATGTTGATGTCGACCCCTTCATAGCCGCGATCCTGCAACCAGCGAGCCGCACTGATAAGGTGCTCATCCCGTCCGCTGAAGATCTGCACGGACAGTGGTCGATCTTCGGGATGCGTTTCTATCAATTCGAGCGAGTGGCGATGCCCACCGACCAGTTGAGTGGCATGCACCAGGTCCGTCGTCGCCAGCCCCAAGCCTCCGACTTCGCGCAGCGCTCGTCGAAAGGCAAGATGCGTGTAGCCAGCCAACGGCGCCAGACAGTAACGCGTCGGGAGGACTCGCGTGCCGACAGTCAGAGTCGCCGCGGGCGCATCGCCATGATCGAGCGGAATCGATGCCAATGATTCAGGTGTCACGTCAGCACCTTCAAAGATCGACTGGCGATTTGTAGCGAGTGCCAACATCTGGAACCACAGCCAGGCTGCGAGCCATCGGCAGCATGACCGTGAACGTCGTTCCGACATTCAGCTTACTGCCAACCGTGATCGTCCCGTGATGGGCATGCACGATCGCCTGACAAATGGCCAGACCCAACCCGTTTCCTCGCGTCTCAATCCCACGGTGCCGCGACTTATCGACTTGAAAGAAGCGATCAAAGACGCGACTCAGATCGGACTCGGGAATCCCGATCCCCGTATCCCGCACCGTCAAGCAGACCAACTTGTCGTCATGACGCTTTAAGCCGACATGCACCGTACCGCCCGCGGGAGTGAACTTGATCGCATTATCGATCAGGTTTGTCAGCAGTTGGCGAATCTCGCGCGGATTGCCCGTGATCTGGACATCCGTCAGGCTGGAACTCAGCTTGACCTGTCGCTCTTCGGCCACGGGTTCAAACATCTCCATGGCCTTGTTCGCCATTTCATCAAGACTGACCAGCTCCTGCCGAGTCTCTGCAGCCAGCGCTTCGCTTTGAGTCAACTGCAGCAACTGGTTGACAACCTGCGCCAGGTGGCGGCATTCGTCGTTGATCTGAAACAGCAGCTCTTCGTACTCGCCTGTGTCTCGCGGCTTTTCCAGCGTCACTTCGACCAGACTTTGAATCGCGGTCAGCGGGGACCGCAGTTCATGAGCTGCATTCGCGACGAATTCCCGGTTCTTCTGCAGATGGGTGGCGATGACATCGAGGAACGTGTTGATCTTCGTGGCCAGCTGATCCAGTTCATCACCAACACCACGAACGACAAGTCGCTCGTTCAGGTGACTTGGTCGCAGACGCTCGGTCGTATGAATGATCTCCTGCAGAGGCTCGATTGCCCGCTCGGCCAGCAACAAGCCTCCTAATGGAGCCAGCAGGAAAATCGCCAACCCGACCGGTGCCAGGATGCGCGTCAGTCGATTGACATCATCATCGACGAACGCAATGGGCGTTCCGACCAGGATGTATTGTCGAGGAAGCCCGGGCTTGTTGAGTTCCACTTCGATCGACCGATGGCTGGCGGAACCCCAGACATTATGACCGCTGTACGATCCGAGAAAACGAGTTTGCGGCTCCTCCGGGACATTGCCACTGTGCCACAAATCATGCTCGTGGGTTTTATCGACCCAGCGAATATACCAGTCGCTCTTGCGGTGCGCTTCGGCTTTGCGTTTCATTTCGGCAATGATCTGCGACTGGTCGGTATGGTAGAACTCTTCGACCGCCAGCAGCAGTTCGTTCGCTTCCGCTTCCAGGACTTCGTCTGTTTCCAGTAACAGATAAAAGCGCAGACCTTCGCGAACGGCAAATAGCGCAATCAACACCGTCAATAGAACGACGACCGTGTTCCAAACGGTCAACCGGACACGTAGTGTCCGCATCTTGATGGCGAACCGCATCAGTCCATTGTGCGACATAAATCAGTAACAACCACAAGACAAGGTTCGATCATCCGCGAGGGCGGCCTGATGCCAGACAGCCCCCCCGTCAGGCACGAAGGCCCCTGACATCGGGATCATACGCGGATGCGACAGAATTCCGTAGACCAGTGGCCCAAATCCCGCCAAATCAGACGACGTCGGCCGTTTCCTCGCCAGCAATGGCGTAGCCTCGACCGCGCACCGTCTTGATGATCGATTCCGTGCGACCTTTGTCCAGCTTGCCGCGCAATCGATTCACATGAACTTCAATGACGTTGGTTGTGCCGTCCCAGTTAAAGCCCCAGACGTGTTCGCACAACATCTTGCGAGTGACCACCTGTCCCGCGAATCGCAGCAGCAATTCCAGCATGCTGAATTCAATGGGAGTCAGGTCGATGTCGCGACCAGCGCGCGAAACTCGTCGTGTCGTCAGGTCCAGCGTCAAATCCCCCACGGAAAGAACCGGGCTGGGACGGACACTAGTCCGGCGGACGACGGCATTTACGCGGGCCAGTAACTCGGCGAACTCAAACGGCTTGCAGACATAATCGTCCGCCCCGGCGTTGAGTGCCATCACCCGCTCATCCACGGAACTGACGGCAGTCAGCAGGATGACAGGACAGAGCACGCCCATGCTGCGGATGTCTCGCAAAACTTCCTGGCCACTTCGCTTCGGCAGCATCAGATCCAGAATGATGGCATCGGCCTGCTGAGACTTCGCCGATTCGGTCCCTGCCGCTCCATCCTGCACCCAGTCGCAGGAATGCCCCGCTTCAGTGAAGCCTTGCAGTAAAGCCCGACCGATCGATGGATCATCCTCAATCACGAGAATTCGCATTGCCCACACCTTGAACAGGATTGTGAAACGAGCCCGATGGACACCGTGTCATCTCAGAAGGGGTGATCACATTTGTATCCCCTCAGGCGTAACATTACGAATGTTATCTGGAATCAACAGGCACTCAATGCTGTCTTTACGGACATGTAAGCAGTAAAGACCTCAAATCAATCGCGAATGGCATAACGATTCGCGAAAAGAGCCCGGCATCAGTGACCAGCAGGCTAAACTTGCCGAAAGGAATCTGCCAAAAGTTGGCTGAACGCGAAGATTTCTCTTGTCTCGATCT
>CBIHQO010000759.1:0-3771 GCA_966211735.1 uncultured Schlesneria sp. | reverse complement strand
CGGGAAGACGATGTGATTCGTCGTTCGCCATTAAAGGGGATGGTTGCGATGCGCGGTGGAGAGCTGACCAGCGGTGCCTGAATCGCTTGCGGGATCTCTAACTGCTCGGTCGCGGTCGGCAGTGGTTGGCTAATCACGGGTGCTGCGGGAAGCGTCACCGGTTCCATTGTGGTGGGAGGTGAACTGAATCGCGCCGGTTGCTCAGATTGCTGACCCAGGAACGGCAACTGTCCGACATTGCGAAGTTCCGGTGAACCGCCGATGATTGCGGGGCTCGCCCCCGTGGCAATTTCGGATTCGTAGGGGACTGGCAGTGATGGCAGCTTCGATCGATTGATCGAGTTTCGCGGGAAGTACAGCACAGTGCCATCGGTGAGTGATGCGTCGATCGGTTGTGGGGGCGCATTTTGTGAAAGCAATCGATCGGGGCCAATCACGCGGACCGCTTGCGCCAGTTCGATGGGCTGATCGAGCATCTGCACCAGATGACCGACGCGAGCGTTTTCCTGCTTCACCGGGACGATGACCGGACGATCGAGAACATTGACAAATGCCACCCAGACACGAGAACGCAGCGGCTTATCGGCTAGCTCACCCGATTTTGCATACATTGCTCGAAGCTGTGGATCCGTTTCGTAGAGCTTACTGACCGCCGCTTGTGTTCGCTTGGATTCGATCACCAGCAGGTCACCAGGCAGCAACGCGATATTGGCTTGGGGGTTGAAGAAAAAGCTCTCGACAATTCGGTCTTGTCGAACAATGCGGATTGTTCCGGACGCTTCCTCGGTCAGGCCCCCTGCCCGGCGAATGACGTTTTGGAGCGATAGACCGTTCGCTTCCAGGCGATAAACTCCCGGCTTGGCGATTTCACCCAGGATCCCTGCGTAGACTTCACCAGCAGCAGTTGAAGATTGCCAGGTGATGACCTTGGAATTCGAGCCTGTGGCCTGAGCGTGAGCCTCTGCGGCGATGAGCGCCAACAAGATTCCCAGCCAGTGCATGCGGTATTTCGCGATGCCCAACATCCTGAGGCCTCATTCTTTATTAGTGCATGTCGCACTTACGTGTCGCATTGAAACATGGGTTAGACTAAGCGGTTTTCTGCTCGCGGGACGCCACAGTTCAGTGGGATGCGCTCTAAACGGTCCGCAATGATCCAGGAATGCAGTCTCTCGCTGCGGACGATCCACCATAGTCCGAATAATCGGCACACTCGACAGGCGGCATCCATCAAAAACGTCGAGGAGCAAGTCGACCGGCAGAAACAGCCTGATCGAAGAGGCGGCGGTCAAATGTTGACCTTACCTATCTTCGCTGGTCGCAAGATTCCACCGATCCATTCGCCCATCGACCCGGTCGAGCCGCGCTGTGTGAGCACGCTGTGGATGGCTTTGAGCTGCCAGTGCCTCCAACAACTATTCGCCGGAGTGGACAGCGAACGCGACGAAGTGGATAGTGAATAGTGACTGCCAATCGACTTGTTCCCGCCATGAATCCCTCCTGCATCTGACCTGACGACCCATGCGTACACAACTCTTCTCCTTTGCTTTGCTGATCGGCCTGACAACCATCGCCGCCGCCGAAGGACCAAGCGGCGAGCAGATCTACAAGACCTTATGCGCAAGTTGTCATGGCGCGACTGGTGAGGGGAATAACAAACACTATGCACAACCGTTGACCGGTGACCGCTCGGTCCTGGAGCTGACCGAGTACATCGATCGAACAATGCCCGAAGATGACCCGGGGAAATGCGTTGGCGAGGATGCCCGGCGCGTGGCCGAATACATTCACGGCGCGTTCTACTCGCCGATCGCTCAAGCCCGCATCAAACCGCCGCGAATCGAACTGGCTCGGCTGACCGTTCGTCAGTATCAGAATTCAGTTGCCGATTTAATTGGCAGCTTTCGCGGTCATGAGACCTGGACCAATGAACGCGGCCTGCGAGGCGAGTACTTCAAATCTCGACAACAGAAACGCGAAGAACGAGCCATCGAACGGATCGATCCGATCGTCAGCTTTGACTTCGGCGAAGGAACGGCGGACTCGCAACAGATCAAGCCCGAGGCGTTCTCGATCAAGTGGGAAGGCTCTGTGATCGCGCCGGATACCGGCGACTACGAATTCGTACTGCTCACCGAGAATGGTGCGAAGCTATGGGTCAACAACAACCGGCAACCGCTAATTGATGCTGCGGTCAAGTCGGGTAAGAGCGTCACAGAGCGACGCGAGTCGATTAGGTTACTGGGCGGTCGTGCGTATCCCATCCGCTTGGAGATGTTCAAGTCGAAGGAAGCGAAAGAAAAGCGAGCATCCATCGTGCTGAAGTGGAAGCAGCCACATCGCACCGACGAAACGATTCCTCAACGATGCCTGTTGCCGCAGCGCTTGCCCGAGACGTTTATCGTGCAGACGCCGTTTCCGCCCGATGATCGCAGCATGGGTTACGAACGCGGAACATCGATCTCGAAAGACTGGGAACAAGCGACCACCGATGCCGCAGTCGAGGTCGCCGCGTTCGTGAACGAGCACGTCAAGGATCTGACGGGAAGCCAGCGCGATTCGAACGACTACGCGCAACGTCTCAGGGATTTCTGCTCCCGATTCGCTGAACGCGCTTTTCGTCGACCACTGGACGAAGAACAAAAAGCGATGTTCATCAACAAGCAATTTGACGAAGCCGCCTCGCCCGATATCGCCCTGCAGCGGGTGGTCTTGCTGGTGCTGCAGTCGCCGCGGTTCCTGTTTCCCGAATTGGGATCGGTCGACCGCGATTCCTATCTGGTGGCGAGCCGACTCTCGTTGGCCATGTGGGATTCACTACCTGACGAGCGACTGACTAAGGTCGCCGCCGCCGGACAACTGGCGACACCAGAGCAGGTTCGATCGGAAGCGACGCGAATGATGGACAATCCACGCGCCAGAGCCAAGCTGCGTGAGTTCTTCCTGCAGTGGTTGAAGGTCGATCACTTTGCGGATCTCTCCAAAGACTCGCGGCAGTTCCCCGATTTCAACGCCTCGATCGCATCCGATCTCAGGACGTCGCTCGATCTGTTCCTGGAAGAGATCATCAACAGTCCCACGGCCGACTATCGACAGTTGATGCAATCGAATTCGCTATATCTGAACCTGAACCTGGCCGACTTTTATCACGTCGACATGCCTGCCGATGCCCTGTCGCCGGGCGAACCGGGATTTAAGAAGATCACCACCGATTCTGACCAGCGGGCGGGAGTCCTGACGCACCCCTATCTGATGGCGGGATTCGCGTACACGTCCAGCAGTTCACCGATTCACCGCGGCGTGTTTCTCGCCCGCAGTGTCCTGGGCCGCACGCTCAGACCGCCTCCGGAGGCGGTGGCTCCGCTGGCTCCAGACCTTCACGCCAGCCTGACGACGCGCGAGCGAGTCCTGTTGCAGACGAATCCGGAAGCGTGCCAGACGTGCCATTCGATGATTAATCCGTTGGGATTCACGCTCGAACATTTCGATGCCGTGGGCCGATATCGCCGGGACGATCAGAACAAACCAGTCGACTCATCGGGGTCATACGTCACTCGATCGGGCGAGCGGAAAACATTTAATGACATTCGCGAACTGGCGGATTTCCTCGCGAAGACGGACGAAACGCATTCGGCCTTCGTCGACCAGTTGTTCCACAACTTGATCAAGCAGCCGATCCGAGCCTACGGCTTGCAGACTCCGGACGCCTTGCGAGCGATCTTCGAACAGCAGCAGTTCAACGTTCGCCAGCTCATGATCGAGATTGCGACC
>CBIHQO010000758.1:0-3777 GCA_966211735.1 uncultured Schlesneria sp. | reverse complement strand
GATGGCATGCGGTTCACGATCGCTTCGTTTGCTGGTGAAACGCAGGATGTGCGTCTACCCGTCGGCTACGAATGCCCGCATTGCCAGGCAATTATCCCTCAAGAACAACACCACCTGAAGTTCAAACCGGGCAAGCCGAAGATCAAGTGTCCGAAGTGCAAGAAGGAATCTCAGTACGCGACCCCCAACTACACGCCTGACGAAGGCGAGCCCGTTGCCAGAATAGTAATCGAGCGATTCGAATATGGTCGCAATTTCAGCAACAAGCTCTGGAACGCCGCTCGTTTCGCGATGCTCAATCTGGAAGGTTACACGCCTGCGCCGGTGGCCGACGCTGAGTTGGCGATCGAAGACCGCTGGATTCTGTCGCGCCTGGCCACCGTGACGGATGAAGTCTCGTCGTGCCTGAACATCTACAAATTTGATGCGGCGACACGATCACTGCGCGATTTCGTCTGGAATGAATTCTGCGACTGGTATCTGGAAATGATCAAGCCGCGACTGCGCGATGAAACGCAGAAGCCGGCGGCTCAGCGAGTTCTCGTGACGGTGCTCGACACCATTTTGCGGCTGCTGCATCCGTTCACGCCATTCATCACGGAAGAACTGTGGCAACGATTGAAGGAAATCGCTCCGGCACGTGGCTTGCCAAATCCGATTGCGGCAAGCGACGCCATCATCGTCGCCCCCTGGCCAACCGACTTGGACGGCTGGCGAGACGCCAAGTTGGAAGCTCGCTTCCAGCGTCTGCAGGAGCTGATCGTCGCCGTGCGCAACGTGCGCGGAGCTTATAACATCAGCCCGTCCGTGACGGTTCCCGTCTCCGTGAAATGCTCGGCAGAGATTGCCGCCGATTTGGATCTGGTACGAGTCCAATTCGAGTTGCTGGGCAAGTCGACTCTGTCGGCCGCGGGACCAGAGGTCACTCGTCCTGAAACAGTGAGCGCCAGCTTTTCGCTGGGCGACGCCGACGGGTACCTGCCGTTGGAAGGACTCGTCGATCTGCAGGCGGAACTCGCTCGGCAGCAAAAAGAAGCGGAGAAGGTCCGCGGCTTTATCGGCGGGCACGAGAAGAAGCTGACCAATCAAAGCTTCGTCGATCGAGCTCCCCCCGAAGTCGTCGCGGAAGTTCGAGACACACTGGCAGGCCTGCAAAAGCAATTGGCCAGCATCGAAGAGATTATCAAGCAACTTGGTGGATGACATTGACTAGTTCCATTCCTATCATGAATGACTGTCACTGGAGATCAAACCATGAATGTGCCACAAGATCTGCAACAGTTCGTCGGCCAGCAGTTGTTGCTGGGTAACTACGAATCAGTTGACGACTTGATCGTCGATGCGCTGACACTACTACGAGACAAACGTCAGGCGGAATTGTTTGCTGAGATCGACATTGGTCGGCAGCAGATCGAAACAGGCGAATGTATCAGCTTGGAGACAGAAGATGAGGTTCGCGAATTCTTCGCGGAAATTAAGCGGGGCAGAACAGCACGCTCGGAACCAGCGGCATGAACCGGCGCTTAGTCGTGTCGTCTATCGCGAAGCTTGACCTCGCTAGTATTTTCGATGCTATCGCAGATCACAATCTTACGGCCGCAGAGCGACTCCTGGCGAAGATCGAAACGTCCTGTCTGATGCTCGTCGCTCAACCGTTTACAGGTCCAGCATTCAGCGAGCGATTTCCGGGATTGCGTTTCCGAGTTGTCGGGAAATACGTCGTATTTTATCGGGTCTTCGATGATTCCGTTTGGATTCAACGAGTCCTGCACTGCGCTTGGGATGCCACGCGTCTTCTTTAGTTAAAGTCTTTCATGAAATCCACAGTCGAAGAAATCCGACAGCGATTCGATGCCGACGTCGAACGTTTTTCCAATCTCGAAACGGGTCAGTCGGCGACGATCGACGCGCCCCTTGCGATGGCGATGGTCGCTGAGACGGCCGCTGTCGTGACGCCGCATGCGACCGATCTGATCGATGTCGGCTGCGGGGCAGGGAACTACTCACTGAAGGTGCTTCAGTCCGTTCCCAACCTGAACGTCACGCTGATCGACCTAAGCCAGAACATGCTCGACCGGGCCGCCGCTCGCGTGGGCGCTGCCACTGGCGGGACGGTCAAGACGGTGCAGTCGGATATCCGCGAGATATCACTGGCCCCTCAATCAGCCGATATCATCGTGGCCGCGGCGGTGCTGCATCATCTGCGTACGGATGACGAATGGCAAACAGTGTTCCGCCGTTTCTACGAGGCACTTCGCTCGGGGGGATCGATCTGGATCTTTGATCTCGTCGAACACAGCGTGCCTGAGGTTCAGCGTCTGCAGTGGCGGATGTATGGAGAATACCTGTCGAACTTCAAAGACGATGCTTACCGCGATCACGTCTTTGCCTATGTAGAAAAGGAAGACACGCCGAAACCTTTAGTCTTTCAACTCGACCTGCTTCGTGAGGTCGGATTTCGGCAGGTTGATGTGTTGCACAAACATAGTTGTTTCGCGGCCTTTGGGGCCGTGAAGTAGCGGGTAACGCAGATCATGACTGCGGCAACCACTCTCCCTAACGGGATTTCCAAACTTCTGTCGACTGTTATACTTCCGGGTAACAGGTCTCAAACAACGCGGGAGTTTTCAACGTGCTCGTTCAGATGGAATTAGCCCGGATCATCATCAGTGAAATCAACGAGCAATACGTGATCTTCCTGCGTGAAGTGGAAGGGGAGCGACTCTTTCCCATTGTAATTGGTTTATTTGAAGCGACGACCATCGATCGCCGCGTGAAGGGTGAAATCCCGCCGCGGCCTCTCACGCATGATTTGATCCGGTCGAGCATTGAAGCTTTGGGGGGCGAGTTGCAGGATGTCGTCATCCACACGCTGGAAGATCACACCTATTTTGCGTCACTCCGCGTCAGCAAAGACGGCGAGTTGATCGAGATCGATGCTCGTTCCAGCGATGCGGTTGCGATGGCCGTCCACTATTCCCCGCACCTGCCGATCTACGTTTCGTCGGACGTGCTGGATGAAGCGGCAGGATGATCTCGCAAGCTCCGGCCACATTGGCTGAAGGTCCGTTTGAGATCAATCGACCTCAGGGCTCTTCATCTGAGATTCGCTCTTCAGCCGAAGGTGTGATTGAAACAGCGAACTATCGCGGCACGCTTAAGAACTGCACCGAGTCTGCTTCAAGATCGACGATGGCAACGGAGAATTCGTCGGCGCGATGAAGTGCGCCGGGATTGATCCGCCGGATCGCGCCGACCTGCTCGTCGTTGCGCGAATGAGAGTGTCCGCTGAAGAGATAGTCAGGCTGTAAGGCAACGACACGTCGCAGATCCGTCGTCAGATGTCCATGAACCAGCCCGAGACGCTTCCCATCCAATTCGACGACGTCACCCCAGCCCAGGCACGTGATGCCATAGCCGCCAGCGGCTTTCTGCAGGTCGGCAACAGCGTCCGCGTCGTTGTTACCGAAAGTGAAGTAACAAGGACGGATGCTGCAAGGCTCCAAGATCGAAGGACTCGTGAGGTCCCCGCAATGAAAGAGCGCCTCAGCACCGGCGTCACACAGCATCTGCACGGCGACTCGTGTTCGCTTGAGCTTGTCGTGAGTATCGGAAAGGATGCCGATCCGCATATGAATCCGACTCTCCACACTTCAAATGATATCGGCGAAGTCAGGAAGACCGCTCCTGACTTCTTTTGCCGACTACATGCCGCTGTCACTTGCCCAGCTTTTCTTTGAACAGCTTCTTCATCGCATCCCAACTCTTCTCGTCCGC
>CBIHQO010000757.1:0-3782 GCA_966211735.1 uncultured Schlesneria sp. | reverse complement strand
GCCACATGAAAAACAAAAACCGGAGCCCGCGATGTCGCGATTGCTCCGGTTCCATGTGTCTTAGTGACGCGTCGCTCTTGCCAGCCAACTACTTCGTCGTTGGCTTAGCTGTGGTGGACGTTGTCGACGTTGACTTCGTGGTCGTTTCAGTGGCGGTGCTCTTGGTCGAGTCTGTCGACTTCACCGTCTTCTTATCGGTGCCATTGGCCTTGGCGGCTCTCTCCTCTGCATTCTTCTTCAGGCGGTGAGCCAGCCAGATCTGATGCTGACGGTTTGCGATCGAACGTGCCTGGTTTTGAGCCGCTTGAATCGAGCTTTGCGTTGGCGATGTGCCCATCCCGCCGCTCATCCCCTGATTCGAACGACGAGTGTTTCGGTTCTGAGCCTCAGCAGACATGCCTGAGATGCAAACCAGCGCAGCAGCCACCAACACAAGTAAAGAGGACTTCAGCAGAGACATGGCACAACTCCCATGGGCGAACAAAAGCTTGCCGAACTTGATGCGACGGCAATCAAAGTCTGACGGCGGCTTACCGCGCCGAGTGCAATCATCTGGATTCGAAGGTATCGTCCTATCGACCCCCGACAAATAGCATCTGCTGACATTTATGCAATCATCACCCCGTCTGACGATTTTGACAGCAGAAATGTACAAGTATGCTTTCAATAGCGAGATTTTAGCCCGTTTCTAGCACAGAGGCTGCGCCGCTGTGTCTTAGCAGGAGTCGTTTTGTGGAGATCCGAAGAGTGCTGAGTCTCAGGATTGTGATCGCAGTGGCGACGGCCATCGGCAGCAATTCGCTGGTCGCTGTGGCTGCCGAAGTTTCCACCAAAGACTACCCCAGTATCCAGTCGGCGATCGACGCCAATCCCGGCCGGACCATCCAGGTTCCCGCCGGTGATCATGCCGTGCAGACAACCATCCGCATCACGGGGGAGGGGACATCGCTGGTCGGGTCAGGTCGAATCCTGATGACCGACCCCGCTAAACACATCCTGGAGATCGAACACGCTCGCCACATCCGAATCGAAGGGCTGACGTTCTCGCGACCTGACGGAGCGATGGATACCACCAAAGAAGGAATCCTGATTTCCGACGCGCGCGAGGTGACACTGGAACGAGTCCGCGTGATCGACAACCGAACTCGATCTGGCAGCATCCGCCTGTCGGAAGTGCGCGACGGACGCCTCTTGAACTGCGAAGTTCGCAACTACATGACGATCGCCATCGACGATCGAACTGCGAACGTCGCCCTGTTGGGTTATGCGTTTCGTTGCATCGATGGAACCGGGATCGTCTGCGATCGCTGCCGCGGGACGCTGATCCAGGGCAACCGCATCATCGAAGAGAACCTGCGACCGACTCCCGAGATCAAGGCGCAGCATCAACTGGGGAAGTTCACCAAGAAGAATCCGACGCGAGGATCGCTGATCTCGCAGGAAGTGTGGGATGCCGAGTACACCAACAATTGGCATCAAGGGTCGGGACTGATCGTCACCGGTCCGACACACAGCGACATGACGCGAATCCTGGGCAACCACATTGAGAATGCGGCTCAGGGAATCGATATTCACTCCGACCACGTCATCATCGCGAACAACATCGTCAACAATGCGTTCATCGGCATGAAGGCGATGCACGGTTCGCGGAATGTCATGGTGACCGGCAACCAGTTCTCGCGCAATGTTCTATGGTCCATCGGACTGATGTCCGGCGCGGGCGCTTCTCCGGCGATCCCAGCCGCGGGTGATAAGCCCGCTGTCGCAGCCAATGTCGACGGGGGCTCACTAATTGCCAACAATGTGATCTCGCAGTTCGGCTATGGCGATTCGTATTGGATGTGGAAGGATGCCAGCCGCGCCGTGTTCCGTTTTGATAATGGCCAGGAACCAACCGACCCGCCACTGCGCGACGTGCTGGTGACCGGCAATGTCATCTCAAACCCCGATGCCGACGAACATCCCGATTCCGTCGATGATCCGAAAGATTCGCCCCGGTATCACTACGCCGTGCGGATCGAATCCGGCCGCGACAACTCGCCTCGAAACCTGCACTTCAGCAGCAATCTGCTACCTGCGGGCAGTCAGGGTGTTTCCAATACGACTCTGGCCCCGTAAGCAAAGGCATAGCCGCATCTCTAGCTTTCCGGGGCTTTCGCTCTGTTTGGAGGTGGCACTTTGAAAAACGGGCGCGTCGGGATATCTTCTGATGCTAGCCTTCGTGGTTCGGATTCTGTCTGTTTCATGAGGCGACAAATTCAGCAGAACATGCTGATTCCAGATCTGAATCGCGACTTTTGACATACGGCGTCTCGATGTGAGATCCCCTCGATTCGATGCCTTTTTTTACCGCTCTGCACGAAACGCCCGTTATTCAGCATGCCGACTTTTACCAACATTGCCGCCTACAAGTTCGCTCCCCTGACCGATCTGAAATCGTTGCGCGATCAACTGATTCAGCAATGCAAAGCGTGGGGTCTGAAGGGGACCATCCTGATCAGTCCCGAAGGGGTCAATCTCTTCGCGGCAGGTCCCCAGGATCAGGTCTACCGACTGCAGGAGGCGCTGCGAGCGATCCCCGGTCTGGAATCCCTGCAGGGCAAGTTCAGCGAAAGCGACTATCAACCGTTCCATCGGATGCTGGTGAAGATCAAGAAAGAGATCATTGCGTTTGGTGTCGAAGGAATCGATCCCGCTCAACGGACAGCGCCCAAGCTGGCCGCCAAAGAACTGAAGCAATGGCTGGATGAAGGGCGGCCGATCACGCTGCTGGATACTCGCAACGACTACGAAGTAAAGTTGGGAACCTTCCAGAACGCGCTCCCCATCGGCGTGCATCAGTTTCGCGAGTTCCCCGCTGCCGTCGATAAACTACCAGCCGAGATGAAGCAGCAGCCGATTGTCATGTTCTGCACCGGCGGGATCCGTTGCGAAAAGGCTGGCCCTTACATGCAAATGGCTGGCTTCGAGCAGGTCTACCAGCTCGATGGCGGCATCCTGAAGTATTTCGAAGAGTGCGGCAACGCTCACTATGACGGCGAATGCTTTGTGTTCGATCATCGCGTTGGCGTCGATCCGACCCTGCGCGAAACCGATGCCACGCAATGCCACGCCTGTCAGACACCGCTCAACGCCGATGATCAGAGTGACCCCCGCTTCGTACAAGATGTCTCCTGCCCGTACTGCTATAAGAGCGATGAACAGCAACGCGCTGAATCACTCGCTCGGCACCAGCAAGCCATCCGCGAGATCACGAATCCGCTGCCGGGCAGCCAGCCTTATGACAACTTTCGCCCCGTCACCGTTCCGCCCTATTTTAACGGTCGTTCGCTACTGGATTGCTTGAGCGGCCTGTTCGAACATGTCCCGCTCAGCGAATGGCAGCGGCATTGCGACGAAGGGCGGATGTACAGCCCCGACGGTGAAGTCGTCGGCGCCGAGCACATCGTCCGCACCGGCGAGCGATACCTGCAGCGCAAGCCACAGACGGTCGAGCCCGATGTGAATCCAGATCTGCGGATTCTGTACGAAGATGAAGCGATTCTGGTCATTCACAAACCCGCCCCGCTGCCGATGCATCCGTGCGGTCGCTTCAATCGCAACACCCTGCATTACATCCTGGGTGAAGTCTACAAGCCCCAGGCTCCACGACCCGCTCATCGTTTAGACGCGAACACCAGCGGTGTGGTGGTGCTCTCGCGAACACGTCGCATCGCCAGCCTGGTGCAACCGCAATTCGAACGCGGCGAGGTCGAAAAGGTCTACCTCGCCCGAGTGCAGGG
>CBIHQO010000756.1:0-3787 GCA_966211735.1 uncultured Schlesneria sp. | reverse complement strand
CGATGAAACAGATGCTGCTGATTCCTGTGCTTGCGATAACTTTCTTCACTCTTGTCGAATGTCTTGGCATCCTTTCCCGACGCCACCTTATTCATCTCCTCCTGCATCGAGATGATGTAGGTAACAGGTTCCGGACGCTCACCACTCACAGTCGCTCGCTTGAGAGCTTGCAGACCGATCTCACGATACGTCTCGAACTGCATCGCCGACATCTGCAGCAATTCCGAGCTGTTCTTGAATCCGTCCTCAGATGCGGTTTCCGGCGGCAACTTGTTCGCAAACGCATAGGGCAGGCCGAGCAGGTCCTGCAGCGCATAGTTGTATTCGTACTTCGTCAGCCGGCGAAAAGACGAATGCACCTTGCTGTTGCGACGAATGACAGACGCCTTATTCAGTTCCCCGCTGAGCCAATCCGTAATATGGCCACGATCCGTGTCTGCCAGCGCGTAGTCAGATTCGTCCTCAGGAGGCATGACTGAGTTGGCCAAAGCGTTGTAGACCTCACGCCATCGCTCCACATCAGGACCAGTCAACAGATCAGGATTCAGTCGATCGACTCGAAGTCTCCCCTCGGACTTTTCGGGGCCGTGACAGGCCTGGCAGTTCCTGGTCAGGAGAGGCGCCACCGACTTTTGAAAGTAATCAATGTTCGCCGTCGGAATGGCGTCGGTAGGTCTCGAATCCGACTTAGTTTCTTTCAAGAATCTGGATTTGATGCGCCCCTGTTCTTTGGCCGCTTCCAAATTGATTGGAAGCTCCTGACCATCGACTGCCGGAGTCGTACCTGCGCTTCCAAGCACAACCAGAATGGTGATCACTAGCGTCTTCATAGGCTGCTTTTCGTGCTTCGCCAGCTTCTGCGTGCGATTGTCTGGGCTGGCAAAAAGTCTACTGAACGGGAGGATGAATCGGCGGGCTTTCCTGGGTGGCTGCGCATCGGCAGGCATGGCACTGTTCAAGAACGGTGCCACGGTACGCCGCCCCAGTATAACAGTACCGAGCGATTGCAACGATAGTCGATGGTCACGATCACGCTTCGCCAAAGCAGCCGCCCGTGGCTGGCATGGTTTTGATCCAATCAGAACTCATTCGACCTGAACCAGATTTCGCTCTTCTGGCAATGTCGCTCAGGGCCGAATACTATCGTCACGCGAACTGGGCTGCGTCCCGTCGACGGTCGTCGCTTCACGAGATCAAGAATCACTATTAAAGGAACACCGCGATGCTTTGCATTCGCAGTCGAATCGCCCGCCGCAGTCTGTCGGTGTGGGCCTGTCTGGCCGCGTTGTGGTTGGGAGCAGCCTCTGCCCAGGCCGAGCAGTTCGTGCTGTTTGATGCCACCTTCACGTTCACCAAAGATGAAGCGGATAACTCGAAGCCGAGTCCCTCGCATTACTATGTTCGCGATAAGCTGATGAATGCCGAACGGCCCAAGGATTGGACCAGCCCGATCGACTACCGCAATGGCGCCGCACACGTTCGCCTGGAGGTTTTGGAGAAGCCAGCGGGCGGCGAAGCCACGACCTGGTCGGTGTGCTACATCCCCAACAAAGGCCGGGACAAAGGATATGGCTGCTTTAACACTCCGGTCTATAAGGAAGCCGGAGTCTACGAGCAGGACATTCCCATGACCAAGTTCTGGCAGAACGATTCCATCGTTTGGGACCAGGGGATCAAGGAAATGCACCTGGTGATCAAGGACAACAGCGGTGGCGGCGGCCACGCTCACAAGAGAAAGGATCATGAAAAGTTCTTTCCAACCAAGGTTCGGATGACCGTAATTCAAGTCTCGGCTGACTCCAAATACGATGCGAGCCTGGTGCCAAACCTTCCCCCCGCCAAGAACGAGAAGCCCGTCCAATCCGGCCCGAAATCCAAATAGGCGGCATTCCTGGTCTTCGCTCTCCTCTTCCGCTTTTCAATTTGCATTTTGCATTTTCAAATTCGCAATTTGCAATTTGCAATGTCTCCGTCCCGAAGACACGGCTTTGCCGCTGACTCCAAAGCCATGGCATCTTGTTGATCTCTCCCCCGCCTGCCCTCCCGCCCGAATCATCTGAAAGTCCCGATTTTGCCCGCCAAACGATCCGACTTATTCGTCATCTCGCTGCTTGGTGCATTGAGTGTTGTCAGCCCGTTCGCCATCGACATGTATCTGCCGGCCTTCCCAGAGTTGGCGGCGGAGTTTGGTGTCCCAAGCACGACCATCGCGCTCACTCTGTCCAGCTACTTCATCGGGCTGGCTTTGGGACAAGTGGTCTATGGCCCCCTGCTCGACCGATTCGGACGCAAGCCTCCATTGACGTTCGGGCTGAGCTTGTTTGTGATCGCCTCGTTTGGATGTGCCTTTGCTCCCGACGTGTACACGCTGATCGCCCTGCGGTTCGTCCAGGCTCTAGGCGGCTGTGTCGCCCAAGTCGCTTCGATCGCCATGGTGAGAGACTTCTTTCCGCGTGACCAGGCTGCCCGAGTCCTCTCCCGACTGTTCCTGTTTATCGCGGTGTCTCCGCTAATGGCTCCGACCATTGGTACGTTTGTGATCCAGGTGGCAGGCTGGCAGGCGGCATTCGTCATCCTGGGAACGATCGTGGCAGGAATCCTGGTGCTCGTCCTGGCACTATTGCCCGAGGGGCATACGCCCGACCTGAGCATCTCACTTCGCCCCGGCCCGATCCTGGCTGAATACGCGGCGATCCTCTATCACCCGCGGTTCGCCACGTACGCGGGTGCCGGTGCGTTTTCGTTCGCTGGGTTGTTCACATTTGTCGCCGGTTCGCCGGTTTTGTTCATGGATGGATTCCGTGTGAGTCAGCAAGCCTACAGCCTGATCTTCGCCCTGCTCGCTGGGGGATTCATCGCTGCCAGTCAGGTTAACGTGGTACTGCTTCGCCGCGCCTCGAGTGAGACTCTGTTCTTCCGATTCCTGATCGCGCAGACAGTATTTGGAATATTATTCTTTGCTGGATCCTGGGCCGGTGTGTTAGGCCTCGGCGGGACTCTGGCTGTCATGTTCGGGTTCATGGCCTGCGTGGGAATCACCAATCCGAACGGTTCGGCGCTGGCCATCGGACCGTTCAGCAAGAATGCCGGCAGCGCTTCGGCGTTGTTGGGTTTCTTTCAACTGGGGGTTGGTGCAGTGATCTCGACCGGCGTCAGTGCCGCGACACCGAAGGATACGCTCCCCATCATCGCCATCTTTGCCATCACGGCCGCCATCGGGTTGGCCATCCTGCTAGCCGGTCGAAAGCGAGCGCACGCCAGTTCTGGAGAGCAAGAACTGGTCGTCGTCGACCCGAACAGCGACCTGGCGCCGATCGATGGTGAAGCTTGCCCGCTGTGACAGAACTCGGGTAGCAGAGGGCGAAGGGCGGCTTGTTTGGCCGCGCCGAAGTCACTCAGCCGTGCCACTGCTTGGCCGCTTTGGGACAAGCAGTGCCATGATGGACCAACGCACGCATCTGACCGAGAGTCGAACTGCATTTGCCACTTCTTGTCGGAAGCAGCCAACCAAGGGGCCCAGCTAATTGGCTTTGGAGGGTCACGAAAACGGTACCACCCCGCCCCAAGCAGATGGGGATGAACCGCCAGTGTCTTCTCTCAATTCAAGCTGCGTTTTCGACGTGCGAACCAGCAGCGAACTCGTTTTGATAGAAGATGATTCCAGACCCAAAAACTCATCTTGACTATCAATTTCCTCTTGGCACAATCATCTCTTAATTGAATGAGTGTCGTTCGTGGACCGTAACCAACGGCCACACCCATCGACTGCCCCGATTTTCGGGCGGTC
>CBIHQO010000755.1:0-3793 GCA_966211735.1 uncultured Schlesneria sp. | reverse complement strand
CAGATGTCCAAGCTGACGCCAAGCTGCATCAGGAGGCCAAGCAAGGGAAGTATTCTCTACGCCTGAGTGCCCAACCGACGGCTCAGGATCCCAATACCTTCCAGTTCCATACCCCACCCGTCAGCGTCACTTCACCAGCGGTCACAGTCCACGCCGGGCACTTGGTGAAGATCTCCGGATGGGTGAAGACTTCACATCCACTCGTTCGGACTGTAGACGGCGTGATGATCTACGACAGCCTGCTCGGCAAGACCGGAGCGATCCGCATCCTGAACGCCCCGGACTGGCAACGATTTGAAGTCTGGCGATTGGTTCCCGAGAGTCGCACGGTCACCGTCACCGCGGAAATGCACTGCTTGGGCGAACTGTTGCTCGACGACGTGCGAATCACGGCGATGCCGCTCTCAAGCGAACTCGCCGAAGTCCCACGCAACGTCGACCCCAACGTCAAGCCATCACGCTTCACCCCGCTCGATCCATTCGACCTGCGTCGCTTCAACCCACTGCGCGAACGCAAGTGATCGACGCACTCTAACTGACCCCGCAGGCCTTCCGTTGGGCTCGCCCGGTCGTACCGGACGGAGAGCAATTCGTACACAAGCCGATTGGTCGCTCGTAAGTTGTCGGCCCCGTTGGGGCGAGCCCAACGGAAACCCTGCGACAATCCGGGACGGCACTATTGGACGACTTGGCATATGGCGGTCACAACAATTCACCGCGCCAAACCGTCACTGCTTGCCCGCCCAACACAACTCGATCTCCCTTAAGCTTCAATCGCAGGACGCCACCACGCGCAGACACTTGATGCGCCATCAACTCTGTCTTGCCAAGTCGCTTTGACCAATACGGCGTCAGGCAGCAGTGGGCCGACCCGCAGACGGGATCTTCATCGACGCCGACTGCCGGAGCGAAGAATCGGGAAACAAAGTCGAACTGAACATCGTCGTCACTTGGAGCAGTGACAATGACGCCGCGGACGGGGAATCGTTCCAGCTTGCGAAAGTCTGGCTTCAATGATCGAACAGCATCCGCCGAGTCAAACGCCGCCAGATAGTCGAAGCGGCTTTTGCCAAGATAGGTCGGCACCAGACCGAGTGCCTCGGAGAGTTCCGCGGGGATCTCCACTTCAGTCGGCGGAGTCGCCGGGAAATTGAGATCGATGAAGTCGCCGTCTCGGGTACAGGTCAAGACGCCGCTGCGAGTCTGAAAACGCAGCGGCACTTCTTTGGAAACGATGTTAGACGACCACAGAGCGTGCGCTGTCGCTAACGTCGCATGCCCGCAAAGATCCACCTCCACAGTCGGAGTAAACCATCTCAACTCAAGACCGTCATCAAGCGGCCTTACAAATGCCGTTTCCGACAGATTCATCTCGGCCGCCAAAGCCTGCATCCACTTCGGATCGGCCTCCGCCTCCAGCCAGCAGACCGCGGCGGGATTGCCGCCAAAGGGACGATTTGTGAAGGCGTCAACCTGCCAACAACGGATCGAGTTCATCATATGCTTTCGCGGTTCGATTGGCTCTTTGCTAATGACGTCAGAGATTCGGGAATGATAACGCTGCGGTCAAGCGTCGGCGTCGTCATTCAAATAAGCTTCGACAAAGCCGTGCGGCTGCGGGATTCAACGCTCCAGGTGAGACAGTTCGACAGGAAAAGTTCGGCAAGAGATTTGGTCCAACGGGAAAGAAGACACGGCCTTGTCGAAGCGGCTGTGTTGATCGTCAAGTTCTTTTTAGAAGATTTAGGCATGATTGGCGAGCTTCCAGGGGGTGTTTGATTTGACGATGGCGTTGAGGATCGTGAGTAGCTTTCGCATGGCAGCGGTGGCTCGCACCTTGAAGGGTTTCCCTTGTTCCTCAAGTCGCTTGGCGAAGTCGCGGATAACGGAGTTGTGCCTAAGGGCAGAGAAAGCGGCCATGTAGAGAGCGGACCTGACGCTGGTCCTTCCTCCTCGCGTATGTCGTCTTTTGGAGGTGTTGCTGCTGTCATCATTGAAGGGAGCGACACCGACGAGTGAGGCGATTTTTTCGCGGTTGATCTGTCCGAGTTCGGGGAGTTCGGCAATGAGGGTCGTGGCGGTGACGGGTCCGACGCCGGGGACGCTTGTGAGGAGTTCACGCAAGCGTTGAGTGTTGGGATCTTCCTGGCAGAGTGAGGCGATCTGCTCGTCGAGTGTCTTGATGCGTTTTTGGAGGAGATCGATGACCTGCTGGACGTCTTGCTTCATGGCTGGTCTTCGTGCTGCCTCAAGATGATTTTTCTCTTGAGCGAGGAGATCGACGAGCTGTCGTCTTCTGGCGACAAGATCGTGCAATTCCTGTCGTTTTTCTGGAGTTTTCTCACTGAAGATGAGGTTCTCGGCCTGCTTGGAGAAGCGGACCAGGAGTTTGGCATCAATGACATCGGTCTTGGCGTGCCATCCCATTCCTTTGGCAAAATTACGGACGCGCGAGGGGAGGACAATCGCGACGTTGAACTCTTGATCGAGGAGGACGTCGACGAGTTCGGTGTGGTAGACACCCGTGGATTCGAGGACGATTTGGCAGTGGTCTTTCGGTGGCAACTGTTTAACGAGTTTTTCGAACCCGTGCTGATTGTTGTCGAATCTGGTGACAGTGTTGGAGTGGGAGGACGCGACGTCCAAGTGGGGCTTGGCGACATCGATAACGACATGATGAAACGAGTTGGTCAAGTTGTCCCTGTCTCGTGAATGCGAACTCGGTTGTTGAGACCGGTTCAATCGGCTGTTCGGGCTAACGCGACACGACCGACGACGATCCAGCTTCGACACGGGCTCGGAGTCCCGAGACTCAATCGATCTATCGTCGGCCGGTGGGCAGGGCCCTTCGTCGCTGCGCTCCTCAGGGCCCTGCCCACCGTGTACTGTGACACCACAGGATACCTGCTCCGATTCCTGTCCCGCTAACATACGAGACTCCCAAACAGTGGCACCCTCACGCTCACGATTTCAGATTCGCAGGACCGCGCACGTTGATTTCGATGGATCACTGCGCGAGAATGCCATTCTGGTTTCGATCCTCGTTGAAGATCATTTACAGGCTCCACACTGCCATGATTCAATTCGACTGCTCGCGACGTTCGTTCCTCACAACTTCTATCGCACTGGCAGGAACAACCGCACTGACCGCCGACTCGATCAACGCCCACGCGGACGACACCAGCAGACCGCTCTTGGCCTACGTCGGGACATTCAGTTCCCCCCTGAAAGATGTCTTGCCGACACAGGTCGATCTGCCTCCCGGCAACGGTCGCGGAATCCATATCTTTCAAGTCAATCGCCAGTCGGGGGCGATGACCCCCAGCGGCATCTACGAATTAGGGACCAGCCCCAGTTGCCTCGTTCTGAATTCCGCCAAGACGCATTTGTATTCGGCCAACGAAACGGACCGAGTGGGCGAAAGCAAAGAAGGAACCGTCAGCGCCTTCTCCATCAATCGCGCCGACGGGCAACTGACGCTACTCAACACCGTTCGCTCCGGCGGCGCGGGCCCGACCTATGTGAGTATCCATCCCTCGGGGCGATTTCTATTAGTCGCCAACTATTTTGGCGGCTCAGTCGCGGTCGTACCAATCCTTCCGGATGGTCGACTCGGTGAGCCGGCTGACATCAAAAATGACTCTGGAAAGATTGGTCCTGCGAAGGCGACCAATGCTCCACCCGGCAGCTTTGCCTTCAGCGGACACGACCGCACGCACGCTCACATGATCGAAGCGGATCACTTGGGACGTTTCGTGCTGCACGTTGACCTGGGCCTGGACCAGATCTTCAT
>CBIHQO010000754.1:0-3796 GCA_966211735.1 uncultured Schlesneria sp. | reverse complement strand
CGGCACAAATCCGGCGGGTGACACTTCACTGGAGGCTCCCGTTGGTAGCCCCCAGCCACCCTGTTGCTTCTGTAGGACTGCCCGTTTGCCTTAATGTGTGCCAGGTCAACCATGAATCCTGCCGAGTTCCCGCTGAGACCGTCTGGAGAAGTCAATCTGGCCGCTTTTGGCTATCTCGTTGATTGGGACCATCCTTCGGTGCTGGATAAAATCATGTTCTCTGTGGCGTTACCCGACTTCGACAAGCTGCTGCAGGAAGTTGTGCAATGCCCGAGTGTCGCCAAGATCAGTTGGGGTAGAGGGACAACGTTGCTCGGCCGCGCGGAGGGTCGGAGCGACCTGACGCAGTTCTTGATTGAGCATGGTGCCGATGTCAACGCCTATGAAGAAATGGTGGGATTACCCATCCACAGCGCTATCGAATCTGAAAGTGTGGAATGTGTCAAACTATTGATCGGCGGTGGATCGCGACTGGATATTCCTGATCGCCGAGGAGATATGCCCCTGCATACCGCAGCGAGATTTGGTACTCCTGAAATTGTCAAAGTGTTGCTCGACAGGGGAGCACGGATCTACGCCCGCAACCCGTATCACTTAACGCCACTTGAGTACGCGGTGCAGTGGAATCAATTTCACGTTGTCAAAATGCTGGTGCAGCACGGCGCAACCACTGCTGATGAAAAATGCAATAAATACATCGAAGAGGCGATGAACTGGGAACAATGACTGTTCTGACGAACTCCTCTGAAGGATCAAGACGATGACTGCTTACTCGTGGGATCAACTGCAAGTTTCGCACACACCCGATGTGATACCGACTCCAGCCGACATCGCGCGTGGCGAAACAGAGTCCGGGGTTCGACTGCGCGCTTCGTACGTTGATTTTGTCTCGCGGTTTGGCGGTTGGGTGGCCGGGGCTGGCGCGTTTCGCGAGCCCCGGTTTGCCGAAGCTGTGTTTGCAATCAACGTCGATCGACTTTCAACCGGGGCTTCCCGTTGGTCCAGCCCCGGCCACCCTGTCGCTACCTGCGCGACACACATGGCACGGCCACCCTGCCGCGCCTACCATAATGTGATTTCATCACGAAATCGGCACTTCGCAATCACAGGAAGATTTCATGGCTCGTCATTGGATTGAAGAGTTGAAGTCGATTCTGCCGCCTCCGGCATCGGCTCCCGAGTGCGACGAAGGGCAACTTAGACGTAACCAGAAGGCGTTGAGGGTAAAGTTCCCTGACGATTACATCGAATTTGGCCGCATCTATGGAAACAGCGCAATTCGCTGCGGATACGACTGGTATGTGGTCAGTCCTTTTAGTCCGATGTTTTTAGAGATTGCGATGCGGCACGCGCGAAACCAGATGGAGTACAAGGCGTCTCAGGAGGTTGAGGGCATGCCGTTCGGGATCTTTCCGGAACTTGGAGGCATCCTGCCATTCGCGACGACAGGCGGTGGCGATTGGGTCGGCTGGATTACAGACGGAGCGCCCAACGAGTGGACCGTTGTTGACATGGAAAATTATGACCATGGCCAATACGAACTGCTGGACATGGGGTTCGCAGAGTATTTTTGCCGAGTCTTATCTCGCGATATCGTGTTAGAGCGACATGAAGGTGGAACAGTCTGGACCCCGCAAGACGTCCGTCTTGATAGCACGACGCCGTTCGAGAATTATTTTTGACACTTTCGTGACAGAGATGATTTCCTAAAGGAAAACAGATCTCACTGCAATTGATCGTTTGCCAGAAGAGGACATATGAACGAAGACGTTGAATTTCTCCGTGGACTTATGGAACAACCGGGCGATGCCGCGCGTCGGATTTTGTACGCTGAGCGGTTGGAAGAACGCGGTGATCCTCGCGCCGAATTTCTGCGTATGAACCCGCAGTTGGACCGCATCTCCTTTGTCGCCTGGGCGGACCAAAAATGGCGCAATCTGGTGGATATTTTCGGCCCTGAACACCAGCAAGAAGGTCAGGAGCTAAGAGCCACTGATCCTCTCCGGCAGCAGCGGCGTGCGCTCGGTTCCACGCTCGATCCCGAGTGGGTGGCTTTCATAAATACCCTCGCGATCGCGTTTGAACCTTTTTTGTTTTTCAACAGCAGCGACCCAAGCGGTTTCCGACCAGAAGAACCGCCGTTCGCGGAGCAAATCGGCACACGAGGGGCAGTCGTAACATTTGAATCCGACTTCCGGGACGGCCGTGCGTTCGATCAGGGCCTCACGCGTGACTTGGCTTTCCTCACCAATTTGGAGATTGGCAATTGCGCCCTCGGAGCGGCGAGTTGTCCAGGTCATCCGTTCATCTGTGAGTTGAAAGCCAATCACCGTCCGCTTACTGGCTCCGATGTTCTTGCCGCACTCCGTGCCAGCTGTTTTCGGAGCAAGCACATCCAGAACTTGGCGACAACGTATATTCCTTTTCCCGGCTATCACCCAAGCGATGGCCCGGAAGGTCCGGACAATGACGAGATTCACAATGATTTTGCAGACCAGAACATTTTTACAACGGAAGGCGAGGAAGTCGGAGTAAAGCTCGGGGAGCTCGACGGTGTTCATGGCGAGCTCAAGCGTTACGTTGCTGATGGCCAGTTGTGGTATGTGTTGCTCCATACCACACCCGAGCAACTCGACGAAGATTTTCTGTCTAGCCGCTACGTGATCTTGTTTGGAATCGGCCTTTCGCCGAACGGTGATCGGTTACTCGGCGTCGTGACGCATCAGGTTTGCCACAACCTTTGTGATTAGTAAATCCGAGCATGCGAGCACGGAGGCCAACGTTGCTGCCGTCCATCGCGGCCCGGAACAAGTCAAGTAGTGGTCCGTCCATTCCTGAATGTTAGGCTACGACACGCGCAAAGGCTTCACAACAGGCCTGAACGTGAGCAATGTGCATGACGTTTAGAGGTGGCTCCGCCACTACTAGGCTTAGAAGATAAGTCGTGGATAGTCCCTTTGCTTATCTTGATTCTGTGCGAGTCAGCGAACGAGGATCGGTTGATGTCCGAGATTTTATTGCAGACTGTCGACAGAACAACGCAAGGCACGAACCTTGACATGAAAAAGAACGCAAATCTCTTTCTCTCGATGGAGTTTTGCGAGTCAATGGCCGGAGTGTTCCCTCGAACTCGGATTGAAATACGACCCGGTGATGAGCTTGTTGATTACTTTGAAATCGGCCCGCTGCCGATTGTTTCAGCCAGTCTAAAAGAGCTGCTGGAGGAGTTCCTCGCCAAGGCCGAGTTCTTTCCGGTCACCATTTTGCGGACCGGGAAGAAATATACTGAGAAGTCATTCTACTTCTGCAATATCTTGGACTTAGTTGATTGCTTAGATCACGAACGCGGCAAATACAAAATTATCACTTTGGCGCATTTGCCAAGACCAAGAGTCAACGAAATCAATAAGCTCGCGATTGACGAGGCGAAGGCAGACGGGCACTCCTTGTTTCGGATCGCAGATGGCGGAGAAGATCTGATCTGTGTCTCAGATGAGTTGGCCGCACGAGTGAAAAGTGGCGGATTCTCGGGTGTGACATTCGTCACGCCAGCGAAATGGCGCTTTGGAATGTACGCATACTCCAACAAGTGAAGTCTCCGGCGATTGACCAATTAAATAACCTTCCGCCCTACCCGAGGAAATTATGAAATGCCAGAACTGATAGGTGTCTGGACGGGAGTCGGGATCGAGATTGTGCTCGCTCGTGACTTCACTTTCATGGCATCTGGCGGTGCATTCGAAGGAGAGCACGGCGGAACATATTCGTCTGCTGCATCGAGCATCGTGTTCTCGCC
>CBIHQO010000753.1:0-3796 GCA_966211735.1 uncultured Schlesneria sp. | reverse complement strand
AACTTGGGCGCAAAACCTATCAGCTCAGCCAAAACGTGTAAATGTGAATCCCCAGAAGGAGATGTGTCACCGGGGCGGATCAATTCGCAGCGGCAATTCTGGCCGCCGTCAGCGTGTTTTTCATCAGAATTGCGATCGTCATCGGGCCGACCCCGCCGGGAACGGGTGTGATCGCAGAAGCAATCTCTCGCACACCCTCAAAGTTGACATCGCCCACCAAGCGATCATTAACGCGGTTAATTCCGACGTCGATGACGACCACGCCCGGTTTCAGCATGTCTGGCGTGACAAATTCGGCCTTGCCAATTGCGGCGATCAGGATGTCGGCTGAGCGTACGATCTCCGCGAGGTTTTTCGTTCGGCTGTGACAAATGGTCACCGTGGCATTCGCGGTTTCGCCTTTCTGAACCAGCATCATCGCGACAGGCTTGCCGACGATTTCGCTACGACCGAGTACAACGACATGAGCCCCGTCCACTACCGCTCCCGATTCAGCCAGCAAGACCTGCACACCATGCGGCGTACACGGGAGGAAGCGTGGTCGCCCCTGCACCATGAGACCGACATTTTCCGGATGAAAACAATCGACATCCTTCAGCGGAGTCACTGAATCTAAGATCGTTGTTTCGTGGATATGCTTGGGCAAAGGAAGCTGAACGAGAATCCCATGGACCAGCGGGTCAGCGTTCAGTTGGCCGACCAAATCCAGCAATTCGGCTTGCGTGGTTGATTCCGGCAGACGATGAACATCGCTGGCCATGCCAATCTTGGCGCAAGCCTGCTCCTTATTGCGGACATACACCTGGCTGGCCGGATCGGCTCCAACCAACACCGCCGCGAGCTTGGGAACAATTTGTGTTGACTGATGAAACTCCGCCACATCACCGGCCAATTGCTCGCGAATTCGTGCGGCAATGGCCTTCCCGTCAATCAATCGCGCTGTCATGGGAACAGGATTCCTCAATTCACCTTCTTCGGAACAGACCACCAGGCGTCGATCTTTTTGGTCAAGCGATCGACGACATCCGGATTCGAAGCAGACAGATTGGACTCTTCGTGGGGATCTTTTGACAGATCGTACAGTTCCGGACGACTGGCTGCATCTTGAGGCAGGATCAGTTTCCATTGATGCTCGCGACACCACCGATACTGCAAGCTGGCTTCGGGACGGTCGATATCGGCCACATCGTGGTCGAATGTAGAACCGAACAAAGTCGTCCGATCTGATTTACCACGGGCAACTTGGGCCAGATCGATTCCAGGAAGCGACTCGTTCGGAGTGAAGCCGACAGCAGCAAGAATTGTCGGAACGATATCAATCGAACTCACCGGCGTTTCAATTCGCTGTGGAGCGAGGTGGCCTGGCCAGCGGATGAGGATTGGTGTTCGCAGCCCACCGTCATACGGAGATCGCTTGCTCTTGGGGGCGAACTGGTCGGAATCAGGTTTCTGAATCCAACCGTTGTCCGCTAGAAAGACGACAATCGTCTCTTGGTCGAGGTGCTTCTGATCGAGGTGGTCGAGTAGCTGACCACACGTTTCGTCGAACCATTCGCACATCGCTTCGTACTTGGCGATTGGAAGTGGTTTGCCGTCGCGAGTGTATTTCGCCAGAAGTCGCTGCGGTGGATTGTGCGGCGAGTGCGGCAACAGGGGCGCATACCACAAAAAGAACGGCTTTCCCTTCGTTCCATCGATGAAGTCGAAGACGGGCTGCATGCCGTCGCGCCCGATCTTCAAACCGACATCGCCGTGGCGGCCACCCTTCGCGGGGTCGCCGTGGCTCATGAATGCGGTGAAACCACCTTCCGCGGGGCTGCCTTCCCACCATTTGCCGCTTTGAAAACTAACGTAACCTTTCTCGCCCAAATACTTTGGCAGCGTCGGCGCACGGCGGATATGCCTGAGCATCTCCGCTCGATCTGTCCCTTTGGGAGGGTCATTGCCGACAATCTGATGCTGGTGTGGATACAGGCCGGTAATAATCGAGGCCAAGCTCGCCCGGCACAGGCTGGTGGGACCATATCCCTGTGTAAAACAGGCGCTCTGGCTCGCCAATCGATCCAGATGCGGCGTCTTAATTTCCGGATGGCCCATAAACCCGTAGTCAGTCCAAGCCTGATCGTCGCCAAGAATGACCACGACGTTCGGTGGGCCGGCTGAAACCGCCGAACTTAAGATGAGAACTGTCAGGATCAGACAGGCGGATCTGGTGGATCTCAACATAGCAAGCTTTTCGGGAGGGGGATGATGGCTGCAAAACTTGTCGCTGGACACGTGGGATCTCGTTCTTTTCAAAGTCTTCGCAACAGTTTAACGCAATTCGATATGTGATGGCAGGCAATGGCTTGAGTTACGGGAAGTCACGCTGGCCACTGTTGACATGATCTGGTCACGTGCGTCTAATCTCGCTTGGTTACGGGCGGTGTGCATCCACTGAGGATTTCAAACGTTCTGGTCTGGAAACTGGGTCGACAATGAAGTCGTCCAAACCAGGCCGCACCGTCATTTGACAGTCACACGGTTAGGAGACAGTTCATGCGGAAGAGTTGGACGTGGATTGCCTGTGGCGTGGCCTTTGCTGGAGCCGCCCTGGTGAGTACACCTCAGGCTGCTCAGGCTCGTCCTGGCTACCTGAAGGCCTTCAACGCGACGTACCCTGCTCTGAAGGATGCGGCGGAAGGCGCGAAGTGCGGTATTTGTCACTTCGGCGAAAAGAAGACGAACCGCAACGACTATGGCAAAGCCATGGGCGAAGCCTTGGGTGCTAAAGATGTCAAATTCGAAACGCATCAAAAGGAGATTGTCGAAGCCCTGAAGAAGGCCGAAGCTGGCAAGAGCAGCACCGACGGCAAGACCTTCGGCGACCTGATCAAGGACGGCAAGCTGCCAGGCAAGAACCCCTGATCAAAATGAGACTCGTGAACCCCGAACCGACCGCAGCGCTCGCGGCCACCGGGACACGACTTCTCACCAGACTTGCCGCAGCCCGACCATCATTGGCGGGCTGCGGTTTTTCGTAGAGGCTGATTCGCTTCTGGATCAAGGAGTGCACCGAAAATCGGCGTCCCGAAGAACGTGTCACAGCTAATGCGCGATCTCCACATCCACCGAATGCTTAAACATGCAGATCTCCCGTCGTGAAATGATCGGCTTGAGTGCTGGCGCAGCCAGCACATTGCCACAGCTCACTCAAGCAGACGAGGCACCAAAGCGCACCGTCGTGTACCCGAATCGAATTGGGGTCTCGACCTACTCCTTCTGGCACTTCCGAGGCGAACCGACACCGATTGAGTCCTGTCTTGAGCAAGCTGCTGACATGGGGTTTGACGGCGTTGAAATTCTGCATGTCCACATGGAAGAGGCTGCGAAGTCAGCTGGAGTTCCCGTCGACAATGCGCTCCTGGGTCGCATCAAGCGTCGAGCGTTCTCGCTGGGGCTGGACCTGATGGGGTTCTCGACGCATCAGGGATTTGTGACTCCTGATGACGAAAAACGAAAGAAGAATATCGAACATACCACACGCTGTTTGGAGCTAGCCCACGAATTGGGGATTGCGACGATCCGAGTCAATACGGGCCGGTGGGGAACCAGCAAAGACTTCGACGAGTTGATGGCCAACAAAGGGGTCGAACCGCGACTGCCGGGCTATTCGGACGAGCAGGGTTTTGAATGGGTGATTCGCAGCTTTGAAGCGTTATTGCCTAAGGCCGAAAAATTGGGTGTCGTGATGGGACTGGAAAACCATTGGGGGCTGGGTCGCGAAGCGACGGGCGTCATCAAAGTATTGGACGCG
>CBIHQO010000752.1:0-3798 GCA_966211735.1 uncultured Schlesneria sp. | reverse complement strand
ACAAGCGATCGATCTGCCGCAAATCGACGCGACAGGCACCCAATAATTCGCTGCGACCAGAAAGAATCGCTCCATCCAGCTGCTGCGCAACGAATGTCAACCGATTCGGATTAGTCACTGACTTTTGTCCTGGTTGGTCGCCGGTCGTGCTCTTGCTGAGCGTCACCTGTTGAGGATTGTCAGTGAGAGCCTGAACCCTTGTTCCCGCAATTTCGCCTTCGGATGCAGGAGGTTTTGCGGTCGCATCGATTTCGTCCGCATGCAGCCAGATGATCCGAGCAACACGATCGCGGTGCAAGGTTTTTGTTTCCAGACGAATCTCCACATGGATCTGCTGTTCATCCATCGAGATCAATCGCCCCTTCAGATAGTCGCCGTCGATCGAACGGATCAACTGTGTGGGCGGATTGTCTCGCTGCATGCGAGGCAACATCAGCAGTCGCTCTTTCTTCTGCTTCGTGATTTCGACCGGGGTCGTGTCAGGAACAAGTTCCAGGACTTTAAGTTGGTCATTACGAATAAAGGTGGAATCCGTAATTGGCGACGAAAAAGTAACGCCGCTTTCGTCAATCGTCGCTTGATCACAGGGAATCATGTCGCCGGATCGGAGATGCAGGATCGGCTTTTTCTGTTTTCCCTTTGCGGTGACCACCGGATTCCCGGTCGATTCTGTGGCCGCGCGGATGCGTGCCTGCTTCTGGACAGGCATCGCTCGGACTTCGGCCGCGGCCGGCTGCTTTTTTTCCAGTGGAGGATCGCGATAGATGATTCGGCCCGACACTCCGACTTCAAGTGAACTAGGCGAATTGCTGAGGGCTGGCTTCCAGGTGAGCGTCTTCGACGTGGCGGTGGCCGAATCAACGAGATGGCCCTGGAGGACCGCCCCCAAGAGTTCGAGCCTTCCTCGACGCTGTATGGGGTCAGACTCCTTCGGCAAGTCGTCGGTCTTCTTTGGGTTCAATCCGAGCAGCGTCCGCAACGATTCAACGTGAGCTCGAATTGGCTCCCGAATACCTGGGCACTTCAACCAGACCGTATTGTTTTCCACTTTCAGCAGATCGCCGCTAAGTCGCTGATCATTCAGGAACACAGCACAGAGAGTTCGCCCGGTATTGGCGACACTCTCAGAGAAGAAAACATCCTGCAATTGATCAGGAGCGAGCCGCCGCTCGATTCCATTCTCCTCAATCACGAACTTCCCTTCGGCCGCGTCGTAGCTCTTCAATGGTCCGTAGACAATCGAACCGTCAGTCACATGGATTCTCGCCTTATCGGATTCGACCGCTCGCGGCGCTTCGCCGTTCCAACGACTGATACTAAGTCGTTCGAGACGAATGTCGCCGCTCTTGTTGGTCAACTGGATCCCACCGAAAGATTGGGGCTTCGACGAGGCCGCGTTCAAATCCGCCAGCGGCCGTCCACTGGAGGAGAAGACCAGTAGCCGTCCCTTCTGCTGATCGAGGAACGCCTGCAAATGAATTCGACCCGCTCCCGGATCGGCCTGCTGCAAATCGGCAACATCCATGACAGATTCTGTTTCGCGCGTCGCGACGATTTTGTCATCCCACACCGCGAATCGAAACGCTCGCAAAGCCGACTTGGCGTCGCCGACTCCAATCGCCAACTCAAAATCGGCCTTCTTCTTCCAGGACAATTCGAATTCGAATCGTGCCTGCGGAGGAATGCCGCAATCACGGCGAATGACCGCTCCGTCCTGCGAGCTTACCAGCTGTCCCGCTTCTTCTTGCCAGCCCTTCGTCCCACCTGACGCATGCCAGCCCGTCAAACCCCTGGGTCCAAAGTACAGGACTTCAGTGCCACCTTTCCAACGATACATCCGGCGCAGGATCGTTCGATCGACATGCAGCACCCCGATACCCGTAATTTCAATCACCGCTTCATCGGGCTGCAGCCCCACCAGCGACCCAAAAACAATGTCACCGCCAGCTAATTCAAAACAATAGTCGCCCGCCGCCTGATCCAATTTTCCCGGGACAGGAAAGTGAACCGAATTCAGATAACTGACAGGAAACTCAAACGGCGTCGCGAATGCGGGAGACTGCCATATCAACTGGGCAGCACCCACAGAATCGAGCAATCGTCCAGTCACATGGTCGACATTGGCCAGGTGAATCACCGCGGCATTCGCATCAACCGGATCTTCCGCCGAGTCCGCCACAGGCAGCGATAAAGTCCAGAACGCGGCCAACAATGGGCCCCAAGTTCGGATTCGCGTGTTCATTGTCACCATGGCGTTCCCACAAAGATCGACGACGAAATCAGCGTTCATAGATTGGCAGGAAGCGATAATTCAGAGCCAGGGCCAGCAGTGACATTGAAGTCCCTACGGTCGCACCGAATTGGCCCTGGAAGCTGCCATCAGGCAACTGGCTGGTTTTCAATTGACGAACCAGCAATTTGTTCCACTTCTCCCACGCTTCGACATCGCCCTGAAACAGCGCCTGCGCCTGATAGTATCTCGTGTATTCGGCATAGTGCTGTTGCGGTGCGTTTTCGAGCCGCTTGGTCAGGTAGGCCAGAGTCGCCTTGAATTGCTTCAGATCCTTGCGCCGAGCCACCGCATATGACAACGTGGCGATCGAGATGCGAGCGAAGGATTCATCAAAGCCGCCGAATCCGCCCGAGTATCCCACTTGTCCGCCGTCCGACGTCATCGAGGTGAAGTAGCCAATCGCTTTATCGATCACCTCGTCCGGCACCTCGATACCGGCATTGCGAGCGGCCAGCAACCCGACCAGAACCGCTCCGCTGACAGAGGTGTCGGCATCGTTCGAGTCGGGTGAATAGCGCCAACCACCCAACGAGTTCTTCTTCTGCGATGTGATTGCGGCCCGGACAGCAAGCTCAAGTGCAACGCCGATGGAACGCCTGTTCGCTTCTGAGCCCGTCCACAGATTGCGATCGTCAACCGTTCCATACGCCTCGGACAACGCCAGCATGGCGAAGCCGTGGTGATACATGCTTTGGCCAAAATAGCCGGTCCCAGCATTCTGCTGGCTGATGATATTGCGCAGGGCCTTGCGGACATGGTTACTGTACAGGCCGAAGTTCGGGTCTTCTCCCGATGCCAGCAGAACCATCAGAGCCAGCCCTGTAACTCCCGGGCCTTGCTCACCGCCGCCACCCTTCCAATCGCCCGCATCGGTCTGCGAGTTCGCCAGATATTGCAGCCCACGGTCATAGATCTCGCGAACGTCGCGCGGTACGACTTCACCGACCCGAACTGTTGGGGGTTGCGCCATCAGTGGCGTCGACATCACGCCAACCACCACCACGGCAAGCAGTCCCGTCAGACCCATCACGACACGCATCACTGTGGTTCCTTCGCGCCGCGTTCCGGTTTCAGGGCATCGGCCGGGACATCCGCTTCGACTGCCGGTAAAGCCTGCGCCTGGACTTCGATCATCTGGACATCAACAACGTCCGCCACTGCGGCCGCTTCGAATCTCAGCGCCCCGATCGCCATGTTGATCTGGTCCCGTATGCCCTTGGCTCCGCCACCCTTGGGGGCTTCGATAAAGCCGTTTTGAGCTAAGAACTGCTCCATGGCTTGCCCCTGATTTATCTGCGGCTGCATCAGCTTCCATTGTCGATCGTTCAAAATCGCCTTCAGCTTTGCCGACGGAAGTTTCGAGAGCCCATACAAGACCACCTGCTGGTCCTGCTGGCCAAATCGCAACGGCAGAGCTGTCTCTTCCAGAAGGAGTTTGGCAATGGCCTTATGCTGATCGTCTTTCAACGCCACCGTGTCGGACAGCGAGACCAACGATGTTTGAA
>CBIHQO010000751.1:0-3803 GCA_966211735.1 uncultured Schlesneria sp. | reverse complement strand
AGTTTGCTGACTTAGCTGTGGTGTGTTGGGGGGGCAAAATGATTGTCAGATCCGCTCTGTTCGGCGTGACGGTCGCGTCTCTGTTTGTCGCGGCGATTTCACTAACGTACAACGATTCGAAGAGCGTCACCGTCCCTGAGGCAGCGACGAACACATCGCAGTCCGATGCTACGGACAGCGATTCTGCTCAAGTCGACGCTCTCGCTGCTCATGCTTCCAATGGACGGAATCAAGCAGGTACCGATGAGGGGGTACGACTGGCTGACTTCGTCAGATTGCTGGCGAAAAATCACAAGTGTCCAATCAACCTCGATCCCGGCCACCATCTTGGTGCTCGTCGAATTCCGGGCCTGACGATTGCCGGCGCCGGCTCAGACATCGACATGAAAAAGACGCTGACCTCCTCAGAGCGGATCGTTAACGAGTTCTTGCAACCCTTTCACAGCAAGTTCGCCATTCGTGAGACTGACGGAGTGTTTGAATTTGTGGCGACCGACGAATTGCCGTCCCCAGCCGACGATCTCGATCCCGTCGTTGCAATAACAGGCACTGTCAAGACGTCTAATGGAGACGCTAGAAGCGGAATACTCGTCGAAATTAGGAATGGACGCCGAACTTCCTTCGTGACGACTGACGACGCCGGGCGATTTCAAGCCAACGCAACATACAGCTGCTACTGGGAACTGCTGATTTCGGCCAACGACAAGACGACCGGGCACGTCGCTGGCAAGCTGCTGCCTGCTCGCTACGACGAGCGAGTGACATCAATTGCACCGATCGAACTCCTGATGAAGCCTGCGAGGACTTTGACCATCGAGGTTGTTGATGCAGCGAAGTCTCCCGTATCGAAAGCCAACGTCGGTGTGATCGTCGGTGATGCGGGAAACTACCTGTTCCAGAATGGGATTTCTGACGAGCAGGGGCGAGTTCGTTTCTCTCTGCCGGAAGATGTTCGGATCTATCAATTGTTTGCCATCGCGGCAGGCAAGGGCGTGGATTTCAATTCCTATCCGGCACAAGTCCCTGTTAAGGATCTCAGCACTCAATCTATTGAGCCGCCTGGCCCACAGCTGCTGTTGTACGGCAGTTCTACTCTGCCGCAAGACAGCCGTGTCGAACTCACAGAGTCATCGATACAGCCAAAAGATACAGTCCAGTTGGTCCTGTTTGGAGCGAGAAAAATCGCGATGAAGGTCCAGGATGAGCAGGGACGCCCTGTGTCAGGAGTTCGCTTCCATCCGTGGTACCTGGAAAAGTCTCCTGGGGAACAGCCATCCCTCAATATCTCGATGGTCGAGCAAATTGGTCGAGAAGTCACGAACGACCAGGGGATCGTCGTTTTCGACTGGATTCCCGATTCGCCCTCGGAGTCACAAGTCTTCTTTCTTGACTCACCGGACTTCATCTCGCGATATGTATCGCCCAAAGTGGCCGAATCAGGCGACGAGCCGATGGTGGTTACGCTCGAAAAACTGGTGGATGTCTCCGGGCGAGTTCTCGACATTGATGGTCGCCCAGCAGTTGGAGCAACCGTAATCGCGGTCGGAGATGACTTCAGCGCCCATGATAGTCAGGCGACCGCGACCACAAATCAAGACGGATCATACTCATTCAAAGCCTTTCCGAGACAGGTCCACATGATCGTCGCCCGTTCAAGTGACGAGACACAGATGGGGACACTTGAGGGAATCGTCGTCCCACCTACCGCGCCGGTTACGGGTATCGATATACAACTCGGCAAGACGATCCGGGTATTCGGTCGTTTGACAGTCGAAGACGGTTCGAAACCGGCAAGATGCGTTAAGATCGAAATCGAGCAACAAGGCGCAGATCTGCGAAAGTTCAAAGGAGTCGCGTTTAGCAAACCGATGTCGCGTCAAGAAAATGAATCCACGGCGTGGGTCGGACCCGACATGAAACATAGCGTGACAACGGACGATGAAGGGCGGTTCGAGATACGGCTCTGTCGTGGAGAATACGCACTTTGGCCACCAAGTGTGGCGACTCACTCAGGCTCGATAACGAGCTACGAAATCGATGATGACCAAGACATTGAAATCGAGTTTGATTTCAAAGAAGACTATTGGAAACAGATCAACAATCCAAATTCGAAAGTCTCTGAAGAAAAGCGATGAACGCTTCTCGGCAAGCGGCGGGTGAAAACAAATACATCCGGCGACTTCCATAGGAGATCGCCGGATGAAGACTCTCTGCGATTGGCACCGTCATCAAACTCGGGGAATCTCAAATCCCTTGCGTTGTTCGCGAGCGAACAGCTTCGCAGCGACTTCGTCGCCGACGATCTGTTCCGACTTGGGATCCCACTTGATCACCTTGTTCATCCGGGCGGCGATGGCCGACAGGTGGCAGGTGTTCATGACTTGGACGTGTGAATAAACGTCCGAGACCGGAAGGCCTCCTTCGGCGATGCAGCGGAAGAAGTTGTTCTTGTGGCCTTCGAAGGGCTTGCCCTTGTAGAGCTTGACCAGGTCTTCGTCGCTGAACTTCCCTTCGTCCCACTTTTCGTCGATCGGCGTCCCGGTGATCTTGCCGCGATTGACGAACAAGCGGCCCTTGCTCCCTTCGAACAGAATCCCGTTGTCACCGCGGCTGGTGACGATCATTTCGGTTCCGTTTTCGAACCTGCACTTCACGGCATAGTCGCTGGCGGTGTTGTAGCGATCGTCAACAGTCGGGAAGCCGTCCTTGAATTCGACCGGATGCTTGGCGTCAGTCCCATCGATCTCGATCGGGCCTTTACCCTCTTGATCCGCACCAATCGCCCACGAAGCGATATCGATGTGGTGAGCTCCCCAGTCGGTGAACTTGCCGCCGGAGTATTCGTACCACCAACGGAACTGGTAGTGGCAACGCTCCTTGATGTATTCGACCTTCGGGGCCTGACCCAGCCACATGTCCCAGTCGAGGCCTTCAGGTGGAGTCGACTTCTGGAACGGACCGCCGACGTCACCGCCGTTGATACCGACGGTGATCGTCTTGATATCGCCCAGCAAACCCTTTTGCACCATATTGACGGCTCGCAGGAACAGGTTGCGATCGCTGCGCTGCTGCGTCCCGACGAACATCACCTTGTCTTTGTGCTTGCGACAGGCGTTGCGGATCAACTGATTTTCTTCCAGTGTCAGCGTCAGCGGCTTCTGGCAGAAGACATGCTTGCCCGCCTGCAACGCTTCGATGGCGATCTTCACGTGCCAGTGGTCTGGCGTCACCACGCTGACGACATCGATATCATTGCGTTCCAGGACCTGACGATAATCGCCATAGGCATCGGCCTTGCCCTTGCCAATGTTGTTGTCGTTCTTGGCTCGTTCGGCGTGCTTCGCGTCCACATCGCACACAGCCAGAATATCGCCGAAGTGAGCGTGCTGATGAGCATCGCCACTTCCCATACTCCCCACGCCGATGCAACCGATGCGAGGACGAGCGTTCGCTGACTGATTCGCGAAGGCGGGTTGGCTCCACGCGAAATAGGGCAGGGTACTTCCCGCCGCGGCCAGTAATGTCGACTGCTTCAGGAAATCACGACGAGTACTCTTGGCTTGCGTCATAGATGGGGATCCCGATGAAGGTGGCAGAGTCTGCGGGCTCGCCAGCAAAGTGTGGCGATCCGAAGTAGGCAGAGCACGATACATCAGCAGGTTCCGATTTGCCACGGAGAATGAGTCTCGCGGCACTGATCAGAGTAGACGCCTAGGTGAGCCGCGCTGCGTTAGCACGCGGACTCTTCGCTGCTGGGTGATTGCGGCGACGGGAAAATCAATTCGGCATTGGGTCAGCGTCCC
>CBIHQO010000750.1:0-3815 GCA_966211735.1 uncultured Schlesneria sp. | reverse complement strand
CAAACAGCGTCCCTTCTTTCTGTACGTCCCGCACGCCATGCCGCATGTGCCGCTGTTCGTTTCTGAGAAACATGCAGGGAAGTCGGAGCGAGGCCTTTATGGCGACGTGATCCGTGAGATCGACTGGTCCGTCGGGCAGATCTTGCAGACGCTGACGAAATTGTCCCTGGATGAGAACACGCTGGTCATCTTCACGTCCGACAATGGTCCCTGGCTTTCGTATGGCACTCATGGAGGGTCGGCGCGGCCATTTCGCGAAGGGAAGGGGACAGCGTGGGAGGGCGGCGTTCGTGTCCCCTGTGTCATGCGTTGGCCCGGCAAGATTCAAGCGAACTCTGAGTGTTCCGAGTTGGCTGCGACGATCGATGTCCTTCCCACCATTGCCAAGCTGGTCGGTGCCGAATTACCTGCTCGCAAGATCGACGGCTTGGATATCAGCTCCCTGCTGCTCAATGCGTCCGCAAAAACGCCACACGAGGCGTATTGGTACTATTGGGGCGACGGACTGCATGCGATTCGAAGCGGCAAGTGGAAGCTTCATTTTCCGCACAACTACGTGCATGTCGATCTGCCCGGCGAAAATGGCCTACCGGGGAAACTGTCGCAACCCAAAACGGAACTGGCCCTGTACGACTTAGAAAATGACATCGGGGAACTTGATAACGTCTCCGCTCAGAATCCTGAAGTTGTCGCCAGGCTCACGGCATTGGCCGAGGTGGCACGTGACGATTTGGGTGACGCATTGACGAAGTGCGTGGGAAAAAATCTACGACCAGCGGGACGCTTGCCTCAGGCGGATGGAGCGAAATCGAAGTGAAGAATTCTCTCGTACTGCTGACGTCGATCGTGCTCTGGTGTGCTCTCTTCGCTCCAATATCTTTGAACGCCGCTGAGCGATACTCGGCGATGTTTCAAGACGGAGCACGCGTGGAAGAGGCCGAAGTTCGTGAATGGTTCGAACCGAATTCGCCCGCCAGGATCGCAGGGCGAGCGTTGTTCGATGCCAATAATCCCGCTCGCTGGATCATCGATCGGCAACAGCCGATCGCAGGCGATCCTGCGATGTACGTCGAGTTTCAGGGGGGAGATCGGCTCGCCGGCGAAGTCGTGTCGTACCATGCAGATTCTGGTAGCACGTATGAACACGTTCCCGCGCACCTGATGGTGCGGCCCCTGGTTGATCTGCAACCGCCGGAAGACCCACAACTTGGCGATATCCGGATTGGAATCGATTGGCTGCGACGAGTCGTTTGGCAGAAGGCTGCTGCCGAAGAATATCGGCCTGGAACAGTTTGGCTGCGAAATGGCGGCATGCAAACGTTTCGTACCTTGCGCTGGTCCGACGATGCTGTTACGCTATTAACGGCAGATGGGATCAAGGAACTTTCATTTGCCGACATCGCTGAGATCCATCTACCAAAACAGGACCCCTGGGTCAGCTATTATGAACAGCTCGCCGCTCTTTCGCCGCAACTGAAATCTCGTTTGATACAGATGGATACCGTCGACGGCAGTCGCTGGACCACGTCGACAGAACGATTCCAGGCCCGGCATCATGGTGATCGCAATCGCCCCGAACAGTGGTATCAATTGCTCCAACCGGCCTGGAGTCTGGATCCGATCTGGTTGCGGTATCGCACGATTCGCACCTGGCGTTTTTATGCGCCCACGGACGTACCGTTGTCGAACTTCTTGCCAGTGGATGTGAAACGGCAGGCGGTGTTTGGGTCCGGATGGACATGGCGAACCAACCAGAACGTGCAGCGTGGGCAGTTGCAGTCGGCAACTTCGGATTACGGCTGGGGGTTTGGCGTTCAGGCGTCGTGCGATCTGACCTTTGAATGGCCGGAAGCGGCGAGATCCTGGCGGACGCAATTCGGATTGGATCGAGCGGCGGCGTCGGGTGGATTCGTGCGGTTGTCGTTTGCCACTGCCAACGGACAGCCCATTGGGCCACAACCGACTGTGCAGGGCTCACAAGCTGTCGGCGATACAGGATGGATTCCCCTGCCAGTGGTGCCTGCCGAGCAGCGCCGACTGCAATTCAAGGCTGATATGGCTCATGCCGATCGTCCTGCTGATGCCGATCCATTCGACGTGCGGGATACCGTCAACTGGTACGAGCCTGAAATCAGACTGGATCCGGCTGCTCTGGCAGCAGAAGTCTCCGGAAGGACACTGGCTCGGTTGAACGGTCTGCATGGTTGGTCCGCCTCACAGAGTGATGTTCGTTCGCTGAAACTGGTTAATACACTCGATGCAACGAATGCCCGTGATCCACGATTTCGCCTGACAGCGGGGTGTGCTGACAAACTATACCTGGTCTCGCGGAAGGTGAAAGTCGGGGCTCAACAGCGTTGGTTGTCGATTGTCGCAAGTCGTTTTCAAGAGGCCACACCGGCATCGATTCAGGTTCGAGTCGACGATAAAGCTATTGGCGAATACGAAGTTCCCGTGCGAGCCAACATGTCTGATCCAGAACCAATTTTGATTCCCATCAGTGGCTATCAAGGCAAGTCGGTTGCTCTGGAGTTGGCGGTTTTTTCAAATGACGAAAAGGCGCTTGTCGACTGGCGCGGAATGGCGCTGACGAACGAACGCCCCGGACTGTTGCCGATCTTTGAAGACGAACCCGAATTCGCGTCCCAGCTGAACCGCGGCATGGGGCAAGTTGAGATCACCAACGACAAGCCATTTTCAGGCCAGGTCAGCCTGAAGGTGACTCCGGATGCGGGCGACAACGCTCGAATCGCGGGACTGGACGCCACGATTGCGGATCAAACTCGGTTGGGCCAATATCGCTTCGTCCTGTTCGCGTGGAAACAGCCGACAGGAACGCGGGTCCAGGTGCAGTTTGCGAACGATGGTCGCCTGGGTGAAGCGATCGCCCAATTGGGACGACGCGCCGACCAGTTGCGTGGTCGACCCGCTCGCGGGAATTCCCGATTTGACGGTCCACCTGATGATCGTGGTTTACGTCATGGATACGCGTACGACGCAGGCAGCCAAAAGCAATCGGCGGGATCCGCATTGCGATTGAATGGAGCAATGCCGAAAGAATGGCAGCTGAATGTGCGCGACATGTACGGCGACTTCGGGCAGTTCAATCTGACTGGCATATCGTTCGGCTGTTTTGAAGGGGAAGCAGCCTGGTTTGATCACATCTACCTGGCAAGAACTTATCAGGATCTGGAGTTCGCCAAGACCTACCTCGTGAATCCGATCCCGCCTCCGCAGAATCAAGATCCCAATATCCTCGACATCACGCATGCGCGAGCGGACTACGGACGCCTCCTTGCGCCGAATGCGCCCCAGTTCTCTGCGTTGGATCTGGCGCACGGTCTACTGCGCCAAAAAGAGATTGCGGGGCAGACCGATGTTTTGAGGACGCATCCAAATGCCCCAGACAAACCTGCCATTTTGCGAACCGGCCTGATGTTGCCGAAGGACAAGCCCGCAATGCTGGACATGCATGTCACTCATTATCCACAGGCGAGCTGGCAGTTGGTCGTCAAAGTGAACGGCGAGATTGTTCACCAGGAACTGATCGACGAGAAGCTGACAGTTCCCCAGAAGGGGTGGGCCACGGTGCAGGTCGATCTCAGTAAGTTCGCCGGGCAGAAAGCGCTGATCGAAGTGCTGAACCAATCGAACAATCGCCCGAATGAATATGCGTACTGGAAACGCTTGGCCGTGGTTGATAAGTAGCGCTATCTAAGATCGCCATGCGCGATTGTCCTCGTCTTGGTTTTCCGGTTGGGTGCCACTCAACGCGGGTAACGATCCTGAGTTCTCGTTCTGAAATGGCCTGAAAG
>CBIHQO010000749.1:0-3818 GCA_966211735.1 uncultured Schlesneria sp. | reverse complement strand
CAACACGAGTAGTGGCTGACCGGCATCAACGTCGTCACCATGTTTGACGAGAACCTGATCGACAATTCCTGCTGTGCTGGCGAAAACGTCGCGGCGCAAACTGGGCCACAATTCACCGCGTCCTGTCACTGTGAATTGCGATGGGATTACGACTAGTGCCACTGTGGTGAATGTGAGAACTGCCAGTGCGATAGCCATTGCGGGACGTCGAAAGAGACTCTTTCCACTTCGCCAACGCTTCCATGCGAGCAACCCGGGAACCTCGTTCAGCGCCAAGGCGGCACGCAATGCGAATGCAGAGCGTTGCACCAAAGACTCGGCGCGATTTCGGGATTCACTCCAATTCGGATCAGCCGCGAATTTCTCCAGCAGCACCATGGCAATGGGCCTGGCAGTCGCCGCCTGGTCGGATGAGTCATCGATGCAAAGCACCCCGACGCAACACGCGCTGGTCTCTTGCTGGTAACGCTCCAGCAATGTTTTGCGATCCGGATCCAGCGTCGGATCTGGAGGAAGGGTCATCCAGATCTTGTCGCTCGGTTGGCGAAGACTGTTCGCCACACTTTCCAGTGACCGCACTGCCCCTGCGCGAGAATCAATACGCTCGACACCGCTGATCGCCTGGACTCGATATTTATTTTGCTTCAGGACCAGAATCGTTGCTCGATCGCAGTCGACCAGAATGCGGCCGTCATTGACGATCGCCGCGCAGATCGACTGCAGATCCAGTGACTGCTGAAGTCGTTGCTGGTAGTGATCCCATTGCTGCCAGATCTCTTTGATTCGTCGCAGTTGCTGTAGTTCTTGCTGCGACAAGAAGTCTGCGGTGATCTCACTGAGAGCGGCTAGGTATTGATAGACGGTTGGAGATAGCGTTGCTTTCGTTGGCACCGGAAAGACAGTTTCCAGAATTCCGACAGTGATATTCGCATGCCGCAGCGGGCTTAAGACCGAGAGTTGACCCGGATGCGAGCTTTCGGCAGAGCCGGAAGTGACTTGCGCTTGCGAGCCACGGGCGACCTCGTCGAGCAACTCCTGTCGGCTTTCGGCAACCTCAGCTGCGAGAACACCGGTTTGTGGGAGCTCACCAGCGGACTCCCAGCGACCATCGAGCGACGGACGCCAGAGGGCGGCGTATGTCGCCCCACCTGGTTGCAGAGATCGGCGAAGGACCTCGCCAAAGAAACGCGCCGGCTCTAACTCTTTTCTGGCCAGTTCTGCCAATTCATCAATGCTGCGTTCCATCTGCAAACGCTGCGCATCACTGTTCGACGTGGAAGGACTTTGGAGCGAGGACATGCGGTCCCATCAGAACTCGATTACGTTCGAAGGATGAGGAGTATATCCGAACGTCGGCAACAATTTCGATTTGGGAAACCAGCCGCGTTCTATACCACTTCGGCAAAAGTGAGATGGATGACGCAGGGAGGCTGCGTGGAATGTTGAAAATGGGGGCTTCCGTTTCTGGGGTCAAGATCTTTCGTTGGTTGACTTTTCTGAAAACAACGATTTTGCCGAGATTTCCGTTTCTGTCAGTTGGGAAATGTGTCGATCACTTCAGATGAAAGACCGGCCACCGTTGTGGATTGAGTCCCCATAAGTGCCCGTCATTGCATGGCTCATCGATCACTGGGAACGAAGTCGTCCCCTCATTGTTAGCGATAGTCGGGAAGTGCCAGCGATGCGACGAACCGCAACGGTCCTAGGAATCTGCGCGATGACCACGATGGTCGTTGGTGGGTGCCTGCGCCATGCGAACACGCCGCCACCCGCAGTCGTCGGGGTCGATGCGGCTCACTATCAGAATCTCGCTAAAAAGATCGAGATTCCCGATCATCCGACGCCATCAGAAGATCTTCTGGCGACGACCCCGGCACCAAGGTCGCTGGTCAATCTCGACTCGGAGGAGTATCTCGATCTAAGCCTCGAAGAAACGATCCATCTGGCACTGGCCAATTCATCGATCCTTCGCGACTTGGGGGGGACGATGCTACGTACCCCAGACGCCACGAAGAGCCGCTTTGATTCTTCCGTCGTCGAAACCGATCCACGCGTCGGAGTGGAATCTGCTCTGAGTGCCTTTGACGCTGCATTTACGACGAATATGTCGTACGAGAACAATGACCGAGCCCTGAACAACGTGTTCTTCGGCGGTGGTACCCGACTGTTGAAGCAGAACTTCGGGACATCGCAGTCGCAACTCAGCAAGACGGCGGCCACGGGGACGCAGTTTGCGATCAAAAACTACACTCAATACGATCGAAACAACGCCCCTGGAAATGAATTTCCGAGCGCCTGGACGACCTGGTTTGATGTCGAAGCAAAGCATCCGTTGCTGCAGGGAAGCGGTGTCGATTTTAACCGTCTGGCAGGACCTGGAGCCCAACCTGGCAACATTAACGGTGTCGTCATCGCTCGGATCAACACAGACACGGCGCTGGCCGAATTCGAGATCGGCGTCCGTAACTTCGTCAGTGATGTCGAGAACGCCTATTGGGATCTTTATTTTGCCTATCGTGATGTGGCGGCTAAGGTTCGGGCACGCGATGCGACCCTGAAGACCTGGCGGAAAATTCATGCTCTGAACGAACAGGGGAAGAGCGGCGGTGAAGCTCAAAAGGAAGCCCAGGCTCGGGAACAGTACTTCCGATTCGAAGAGGAAGCCCAGAACGCACTACAAGGCAAGTTGGTCGACGGAACCCGCACCAATAACGGCAGCACAGGCGGCACATTTCGTGGGTCTGGCGGGATTTACGTCGTCGAGCGACGATTGCGATTGTTGACGGGTCTTCCGATCAGCGATGGGCGTCTGATTCGCCCTTCCGATGAGCCGCTCAAGGCAAAAATGGCTTACAACTGGGAATCTTGTCTCGTCGAAGCCTTATCCCGGCGCGAAGAACTCAGAAGACAGAAATGGCAGATCAAGAAGCGTGAAGTCGAGCTTCAGGCCAACAAAAACTTCCTGCTGCCACGCTTGGATGTCAACGGCCGATACCGTTGGCGCGGATTCGGCAACGATCTCTTCCCGATGGGTCAACAGGGCGAATTCAATAATGCGATGAGTGACCTGGTGTCAGGACAGTTCCAGGAATGGCAGGCCGGAGTGGAGTTGTCGTTCCCGATCGGATTCCGCAAAGCCTACGCGGCGATTCGCCATTCGGAATTGCAACTGGTTCGTGAGCGAGCGTTGCTCTATGAAGAAGAACGCTCTGTTGTTTACGACCTCAGCAATTCATTCTCTGAAGTTGAGCGCGCTTACGCGTTGGTCGAAACGAACTTGAATCGCCGCATGGCCGCCGCTGAACAGGTCGCCGCTATTGAGGCGACGTACGAAACGGAAACGGACACGGCAACTCTTTATCTGCTGCTGGAAGGACAACGACGATTGGCCGAGGCGGAAACGGCCTATTTCCGTTCGTTGGTCGAGTACCAACTCGCGGTGAAAAACGTTCAACTCGAGAAGGGAACTCTGCTCGACTACAACGAAGTCTACCTGAACGAAGGTGCCTGGCCGGAAAAGGCATACGAGGACGCGGAGAATCGTGAATCTCGTCGAGGTGCCCCGTTTGAAGCTGTCGCACCGAGTGTACGATCTCAATGGCTTAGCCAAGGGACCTATCCACAGATGCTAGTCCCGACAAATGCACAGCCGGTGCCGAATGACTTGATCCCGCAATCACCGCAGCAACTCGATCCGCAGAATGGCATTCCGCCTCAGCCGTCAGCTGACACGAGCGGACGTTCCAACCTGACTGACTCCCCTTAGCAGCCCGTGGTGAAAGGTGTTGTTTGTGAAATCGGTAGGTTCTTAGCGCGCC
>CBIHQO010000748.1:0-3844 GCA_966211735.1 uncultured Schlesneria sp. | reverse complement strand
CAGTGGGATGGCGTTTGCCCTGATGATGCAAGGTCTGCCGAATTCTCGCCCCAATCTACCCGCCGACACCAAGTCTAAGAATGCTCGGGCCCTTGATCTAGGCAATCTGTTGATGGCGTTTCTATTGCTCTGGGTCTATTTCGCGGCCTCGCAGTTTCTGATCATCTGGTCTGGCGACCTGCCGATTGAGACAACGTGGTATCAGCGCCGATTGACGGGCGTGTGGCCTGGATTCGGACTGATGCTGGTTCTGTTTCACTTCATTATTCCGTTTGGCAGCCTGCTTTCCCGCGATGTCAAAACGAATCCTTTTGCAGTGGCGGTCGTCGCAGGCGACCTCTTGATGATGCGAATTGTGGAGCTGGTCTGGACGATCATTCCTGCCTGCCGGGTCGACGGCAACTGGTGGATGGTTTGCTTGCCGGTGGCGTTGATCACGGTTTGTGGTACGTGGTTCTGCGTTTTCCTGCACTTTCGCGGTACGCTGCCGCCGCTGCGCCTGGAATCACTCGCGACGACATCTGCCGCCCCGTTGGAGGTGCTTGCGTCATGAACAAGAAGCCCTCCGACCTCGAAGTGCCACCACCCGGCATCCGGTATGAATCCATAGCGATCAACGGACGGATGGTCATATTATGTGGGCTAAGCCTCGTCGCGGTCGTCGGGTTGGCACTTCTTGTGAGTGGCGAGCTTCATCGTTGGCTGTCGCCAACCGCTTCTGTGTCTACGACTGCCAGACAACCGATGGCTCGTTCGACAGACGTCGCGACGCTCACTCCACAACAACAGAAGACGCGAATCCACTACGAGGCCGAGCAGCGAGAGCGACTGTCGACCTATGGGTGGGTCGATCAGTCCAAGGGGAAAGTTCATATCCCGATCGATCGCGCGATGGCGCTTCTGGTGCAGACGAATCGGAGCGAGAAATGAGACCGATTCAAACGCTACTGAATGTGGCATTCCAGAATGCTTCGCGATGTTGCCTGTCGGCGATGTTCCTGTTGGCATTCATGCAAGTCGCTCTTTGCCAAGACCTCCGTGCCGGGACGGCGGCTCGGATTACGCCGAAGATGGGAGCCGCACTCCCTCTTGATCTGGTATTCCAGAATGAGGCGGGGCGCGACATTCGATTGCGCGAACTCTTTCGCGGCAAGCCAGTCATCCTGGTTCCCGTGTACTACAAGTGCCCGATGCTGTGCGGCCTGGAGCTGAAGGGGCTCATCCGATGTCTGCGGGCGATGGACCTGAGTGTGGGCAAGGACTTCGACGTTGTTGCGTTCAGTTTCGACCCGAAGGAAGAGCACACGCTGGCGGCTCAAAAGAAGAAGAATTACGTCCAGGATTATGGGCGCGCGAACTCCGCGTCCGGATGGCACTTTCTGACGGCGGCGCGTGAGTCGAGCGAATCGCTTTGTCAGGCGATTGGATTTCAAACTGCCTACGACAAGCGGTCTGGTCAATACGCTCACGCCGCCTGTCTGGTTGTGGCGACTCCAGATGGTCAGATTGCCCGGTATCTCTATGGTGTCGAATTCGTGCCGCGTGAAATGAAGCTGGCTTTGGTGGAAGCCTCAAACGGCCAAATCGGAACGATCACAGATCAAGTGCAACTCCTGTGCTTCGCCTATGACCCAGCGACGGGGAAATACGGTTTGGCGATCCTCAGGATCTCGCAGGCGGCAGGAGTGCTGACGGCCGTCGTCCTTGGTTCGTGCATCGCCCGATTCTTGTGGCTGGAGCGGCATCGGCCTTCGGCACCCTCGCCAGCGGGAGGATCGTCATGACTCCCGACTTTCGACTTCTCCCCGAATCCGCGTCGACGTTCTCGGATCGTGTCGACCACTTGTATCTGTTCCTGGTGATTGTGGCGGCCTTTTTCACCACCTTAATCGCCGGGCTGATCATCTATTTCAGCATCAAGTATCGCCGTCGAGTGCATCCCGACCATGTGAAGATCACTGGCAACCACTGGCTGGAGGCGACGTGGGCCATTATCCCTTTCCTGCTGACGATGGTGATGTTCGCCTGGGGAGCGAAGATCTTTCTCGAGATGCGGACGATGCCCGCCAATCCACTAAGTCTTCGCGTCGTCGGGAAGCAATGGATGTGGAAGGTCCAGCATCCGCAAGGGAGAGCGGAAATCAACGAGCTACACGTCCCGATGAATCAGCCGGTTCAGTTGAACATGATCTCGCAGGACGTGATTCATAGCTTCTACATACCCGCGTTTCGCGTGAAGCAGGATGTCCTGCCCGGCTACTATTCTTCGTTATGGTTCGAAGCGACTAAGCCTGGGCGATATCACCTGTTCTGTGCGGAGTATTGCGGAACAAACCACTCGCAGATGCTTGGCACAGTCGTTGTGACGACACCCGAGGAATATTCGAATTGGCTTGCCGAGACCTCCACGGATACGGCAGAGGTGGCGGGTGCTCGCCTGTTCGAGCGTTTTCGCTGTGCCAGTTGTCACAAGACCGATGGAACCGGCGATGGCCCCTCCCTTGTGGGCCTTGTTGGTTCGCGAGTCCCGCTTGCCGGAGGAGGTGCTGTGATTGCGAACGAACAATATCTTCGCGATTCGATTCTTAATCCCGCCAAGCAGATCGTTGCCAGCTTTGAACCCATCATGCCGTCATTCCAGGGACAACTGGATGAAGCGGAAGTGCAGGAACTGATTGCGTACATCGAGACACTGAAGCAAGGGGCTGAGCATCCAGCGGATTCCGCACCCCCATCGGAATAGAAGTGAATCCATCTCATGAGCCGAAACTATCTGAACGCCGACTACAATATCTGGTCGTGGTTATTCACCACGGATCACAAGCGCGTCGCCATTCTGTATCTGCTGTCGGTGACGTTCTATTTCTTCATCGGTGGCGCGGCGGCAGTGTTGTTTCGTCTGGAATTGATGACGCCTCGCGGCGATCTGGTTCTGCCAGAAACCTACAATCGGTTGTTCACGCTCCACGGCATCGTGATGATCTTCTTCTTCTTGATCCCGGCAGTTCCATCAGTATTGGGCAACTTTCTGCTGCCGCTGATGCTCGGTGCTCGCGACGTGGCCTTCCCACGTCTGAACCTTGCCAGTTGGTATATCTTCACGTTGGGTGGACTGTTCACGATCGCCGCAATTCTGGCCGGGGGAGTTGATACCGGCTGGACGTTTTACACGCCGTATAGCAGTGCCTATGGCAATTCGAATGTCATCCTCGCAGCTTCAGGGGTGTTCATCGTCGGGTTCTCGTCGATTCTGACCAGCCTGAATTTTCTGGTGACGATTCATACGATGCGCGCCCCTGGACTGACGTGGTTCCGCTTGCCGCTGTTCGTCTGGTCGAACTACGCGACCAGCATCATCGTGCTGTTGGGGACGCCCGTGCTGACGATCACACTGGTGCTGATCACCTTGGAGCGGCTGCTGAAGTTTCCGATCTTCGACCCGGCCCTGGGTGGTGATCCGTTGTTGTTCCAGCATCTGTTCTGGTTCTATTCGCATCCGGCGGTCTACATCATGGTGCTGCCGTCGATGGGCGTCGTCAGCGAGATCGTGACTTGTTTCTCGCGCAAACAGCTTTTCGGGTATCGCGTCGTCGCCTTCGCGACTCTGGCCATCGCGTTCCTGGGGTTTCTCGTATGGGGCCACCACATGTTTGTCAGTGGCCAATCGTTGTATGCGGGGTTCGTGTTCTCGTTCCTGAGCATGATGGTGGCGATCCCTTCGGCGATTAAAGTGTTCAACTGGACGGCAACGCTGTACCGCGGTTCCATCGAATGGTCAACGCCGATGCTGTACGCCCTGGGCTTTATCGGTCTGTTCACCATGGGAGGCCTGACCGGGTTGATC
>CBIHQO010000747.1:0-3853 GCA_966211735.1 uncultured Schlesneria sp. | reverse complement strand
ATGACCGGCATACCGGTCGGCTGACTAATGGCTTTCGACAATTCCACAATCCTTACATGGTCAGCGGGCTCGACGCCTTTGGCGACATCCGTTCGACAGCGAGATCATCGTCGCGTCGGTAGTCTCAGTGACGCGATCATCCACAACCGCAATTGTTTGCACCAATCCAGCCCCAAAACTATAACCGATCCAGTTCCCGCCGAAAATGCGTCCTTTCGACTTTTGCCAAAAGGATTTGCGGCTCGGATCCACATCGTGGTGAGCACCTGTCAGGGCGCAGCGACAATCACGTGATCGTTTACGCGAAAGACGTCACACGAAGCTGTCGTTCGCAACTCAACGACAACGATGTGCCACGAGAAAATATCAGGAATGCGGGATCAATGTGGCGGTCGTTTCACGCGGGCAACCGAAATTACCATTCCCGGGATCCCCGCACCGCAACTTTGCCGAACTTCCATTTCCATCGCAAATCATTTTCAGCACATCACTTAACAGCGAATCGACGGCATCATATCACATTCCCACACCAGCCAAACTTGCGTCCGACCCGGTCCAGCTTAGGGTTGCAACCGGCACGGACATTTGCCACAATCTTCCATTCCCACAATGGTTAGCTACAGAATCAGCGTAGTCAACCAACCTTGCTGAGGTGGGGCACTGCAATGCTACGGACAGCATCCGCAATTTGTTGCGATTGCTGTGATTTGTTTTTGAGTCATTTTGTTAGAGAGATTCGCGGGTTATGCCTCTATCGCGCACCACGCTCGAACGTCAAATGCAAACGGCGAAGGACGCCCTCGCAGGTTGGGTCAAGACACTGAGCGATCAAGGGCTCGAACGTCCTCAGTTCAAGAAGAATCCTCGCTGGCGCCAGTTGAACGCAGACGTCAACGCCATTCGTCGACGCTTGGACGCAGTTGCTGCGATCGAAGCCAACAACGCCGAAGTCGCTGAGCGTAAATCCGCAAAGTTGGCGCCTGCCGAGTAACTCGCGAATCAACTGTTCGATTGCTGGGCTGGTTTCTGCGCAACAGGGGTCGCGTACCGCAATCGCGACAGATCGTGATCCGACTACTGGAGAGGTGGCAGAGCGGCCGATTGTGCAGCACTGGAAATGCTGTGTCCGGGAAACTGGACCGAGGGTTCGAATCCCTCCCTCTCCGCTTGTTTTCCTGCCGTCGCCGCAACCGCCTGTAAGTAAGCGAGTTGCGAGCAGGAATCCTGATTGGCACAGTTGAGTGTGCCTCGACTGTGCCAATCAGGGAGCGACAAACGTTGGGGCAGGTCTCAGTCACGAGATTCTCAATCGTCGGCTGGGCGAGTTGCCTCCCACTTAACACACACTCGGACTTCCCCACCATCACTCTGATGCTGGGCTGCTGCTTCAATACAGTTTCACCTGTTTCATCTGGCGAATCGATTCTTCGTCGTGCAGGTGATAGTAGCGGTGAACCATGCGGCTCTTCCGGTGCCCTAGCCAGTTCATGAGTACGCGTTCGGGCACTTTACGGTTGGCACAGTTCGAACAAAAGAAGTGCCGAAAGCTGTGCAGAAGGCCAATAAACCCAATAACATCTTTCTTTGACGGAAATCGAGATGATAGTGGCGTCAGCACATCTCGGATGAGAATGCGGCGGACCGTATCGGCTTTTATTTGCCATCCAAAGGTTCGTGAAAGACCCCTCCGTCTGCGTGGCGTGGGATAGAAGCGAGACATAGAGGGCGGCGCCAACCAATGGCGTCAACCAGATCAGTGCTGGTGGCTCGCGTATCGCGCTTCGTCAACACCACGTGAGAAGAAGCGACAGTGGCCACGACGAAATCAATCGCTGCCGTGACGAACACCAAGTGGTGAGCCAAATGGCGAAGCAACGGAAATCCAGATCCGTGTTCGGCCACGATGATCGCGTCGAATGGAGACCGTGATCATTGGAGTCATGCGATTCGGTTCAGGCTGGTGGTTCGCTATTCAATGGCGCAGGCGACAAATCAGCAATTCAATGACGTCATGGATTCGGCTGCCCGCTCATCTTGTTATTCGCTCGGCAACTGTGATCTGTGCTCGCAGTCGTTCTGGCCGAACAGCACCGGACAGCGAAGCGGGGCGCAATTCCGTGATCGCACGGGTATTCTGATGTTTGCACCTGTCAGCGCCTTTCCTTCCCTGCTCGGCTGGCGTTCAGAGGCGGTCGCCGTTCGCCGTTCGTTTTCACGGCGGATTATTCTCGAACTGTGAGGACCACCGCTATCGCTCAGCCGCAATCAACCGGACTCACAGCGGATTCCGCGTCCGGCGAACATCAATCTGTGGTCTTCAGGGCACGCGGTCTGACCAAGATCTACCGTGTTGGCGAGGTCGATATCTTTGCGCTGCGCGGCATCGATCTTGATTTGTACGCCGGTGAATTAGTGGTACTGCTAGGTGCTTCGGGAAGCGGTAAATCGACGCTGTTGAACATCCTGGGAGGGCTGGACAATCCCACATCCGGGGAAGTGTGGTTTCGTGATCACGATCTGGTGCACGCGAACGATGCCGCGCTGACCCGTTATCGTCGAGAACACGTCGGTTTCGTGTTTCAGTTCTACAACCTGATTTCCAGCCTGACCGCGCGTGAGAACGTGACCTTGGTGACCGACCTTGTTTCGAAGTACATGGTGCCCGAAGAGGCGCTGGCACTGGTGGAGTTATCCGGTCGACTCGATCACTTTCCGGCCCAGCTTTCCGGTGGTGAGCAACAGCGGGTTGCCATTGCGCGCGCCATTGCGAAACGTCCAGATGTGCTGCTGTGCGATGAGCCGACGGGGGCGCTGGATGTGCAGACCGGCATTACTGTCCTCAAAGCGCTGGATCGGGTGAATCGGGAACTGGGGACAACGACGGCGATCATTACTCATAACGCCGTGATTGCGGGAATGGCAGATCGGGTCATCACCTTGTCGGATGGACGCATCGTGCGCGAAAGTCGGAATACCATCCGAAAGTCCGCCGACGAACTCGTGTGGTGATCGTGATGACGGCACTACATCGAAAGCTGTTCCGGGACTTGTGGCTTCTACGCGGCCCGGCACTGGCCATTGGTCTGGTCATGGCGAGCGGGGTGGCGACCTTCGTGATGTCTCTCTGCACGCTTTCGACGTTGTATCGCACGCAAGCTGCCTATTACGAACGTCTTCGTTTTGCGGATGTCTTCGTTCGCGTTAAACGAGCCCCGACAGCCCTGTCGCAACGGCTGTCGGAAATCCCCGGCGTGAAACGAGTCGAAACGCGAATTGTCCAGTTCGTGAATCTCGATCTTCCTGCAATGCCAGAGCCGGCGACGGGCCGCCTACTTTCGTTGCCGAATCGAGGCGAGCCCATACTCAATGGACTGCATCTGCGGACAGGTCGCTGGCCGGAATCCGAGCGAGTGAACGAAGTTCTTGTTAGCGATGGCTTCGCGACAGCACATCGATTGAAACCAGGCGATCGTGTACGAGCGATCCTGAACGGCCGAGGTCAGGAACTGCAGATTGTCGGGGTCGCGTTGTCGCCAGAGTTCATTTACCAGATCCGAGAGGGAGATATTCTGCCGGACGATCGGCGCTTTGGAATCTTCTGGATGCGTCGCCGGGCAATGGAAGCCGCGTTTCAGATGGAAGGGGCGTTTAACGAGGCCGTTCTGGCGATCTCACCCGGTGCCAGCGAGCAGGAGATTCTTCGACAGGCGGACCGGTTGACTGCGCCGTACGGCGGGACGGGGGCCTACGGACGAGGCGAACAGGCCTCTCACAAGTTCGTGTCCAACGAAATGAACGAACTTCGAGGGATGGCGCTCGTCGTTCCGACGATCTTTCTCCTCGTCGCCGCCTG
>CBIHQO010000746.1:0-3867 GCA_966211735.1 uncultured Schlesneria sp. | reverse complement strand
TATCGAGCATACGCTTGCTGCAGCAGTCGCTTGCGAACAGCCTTATAGAGCGGCCCGGCGACGGACTTCGCCGCTTTTTTGGCAGTCCAGAATGCGGCTTGTCGCCAGCGCCGTACGGGGCTGGTCAATAATGCGGTCGCATCGTCGGCGTGCATTCCGCGATAGATATTGTAGCGACCCAGGATGCGACAGCCCTCGACGGTGAATTCGCTGGTTGTCGGTTCCGAGTTAAACAGCAGCTTGATTCCGGCGTGCGAAGCGGCGCGAGCGACCGCTGTCGAGTAGAAGCCGCCGGGGACCGATCCTGTCGTCACGGGCTGGCCGATGATGTCCGCCAGCACGGCACAACTGCGCGTCCATTCATCGAGCAACCGCTCCGCGGAACAGTTGGAGATCCGTTCGGGATGGCTGCAGGAATGACTACCGATGAGATGACCGCGCTGATGCAGGTCTCGCAGTTGCTCTTTGCTGCAGAATGTCGGACTTCCGATGAAGTCTGTCGCAATGAAAAACCAGCCGCGCCAATGCCGTCGTTCAAGCTCGTCGGCAATGATCGTTGCGTTTGAGACACCGCCATCATCAAATGTGATTGTCCAGCAATTCTCGTTCGCAGGGAGATTCTCTGCTACGGCGACCGGCTGTTGAGTCGCCGCATTCGCGATGCGATCAAGATGGCAGCAGAAGTCTGTTGAAGTCAGCTTGTATCGCGCCGCTTCCGGTCCTGCGAAACCGCTGGCATCGTCGGCTCCGGTCGCAGTGACGTCGTGATACAACAAGTTGATCGGCATAGTTCAGGTCTGATCCGGCAACGCGAGTTCGAGAATCGCCAACGAAGCGCAACTTAGGACTGAGATCGGTATCGCCAATAAGCAGTCAGCCAGGGCTGGCCCCATTCACCCGACGGTTTTCCTCGAGTATCAATCGGTTCGACTTCATCACGGTAGATACCGAGCAATCGTTCACCGATCGCGTTCAGGTTGTCAAACACAACTTTGTGCTGAATGACATGGTGCGAGTCCCGGCGTGGATCAAGCTCGCAGCGGAAATAGCCATAGACGGGGCCCGTATCAACGCCGCGATCGATCTTCAACAGCGTCATCCCGACATTGTCGCGATCGTTCCTGGCCAGCGCCCAGAAGCAGCCGTGCGCGTTGCGGTATTGTGGGCAGATACCCGGGTGCATCACAAACGTGCCGCTGCTGGGGATTGAGAAGATGTTCTCTTTCAGCAGTGTCTTACAGCGGGCAATCACGAAGTCGGGGTTGGCATCCCGCAGCAGTTGTTCCACTTCGGGAGCGTTCGGTGAAGGGGCGTGGATCACTCGCGTCTCATTGCCGATTGCTGGATACGCGGTGCACAGGTCTTTCAGCTTCTGTGCTTCCCATTCCCGGTCTTTGCGGGCGAGAAAAAGCTTATGGTACAGACGAAAAGCCAGCACGTCGGCAAACCGCAGCCAGCCCACTCGTTTGATTTCGCGGCGAATTCGTTGCTTCATACGGCTGGCAGGTTCTTCGAGAACGACAATCGCGGCCAGTGTCGTTGTCGCGGCGAGCCAGCGTGCCAATCCCTCGCGATTGAGCGGATCGTCAGCATGACAGATTAGAACGGTACGCGGGATTCCCACTGAACCCGCAGGTGTCGAGTTCGTGCCGCTACTGCAGTCGGCGTGGTCGGATGGAATCAATACGGATGTGGTCACGCGAACACTTCTCTCGCACTGGTTGACTGATGAATTTGCTCAGTAGAAATGTACTTCATGGCAGACCGAGTGCGTGTGTGCTGTGGAAATAGTTCACTTTCCAGCTTACCGCGTTCGCCAATCCCGGCCGCGAGCGTACGGATATACCGTATTTACGGGTTGTGCTGTCGATCCTGGCTCGATTTCGACCGAAGCGGCAATTTTCTGCCATTTGGGACGAATCAGTTGGCGTCGAGTCTGAGAAACGCAAGCTAGATTTCGGATGTGGGCCAATCGTGACCGAGTTGATGGATCGTCCATCGCTCGGTGCGGGTTCGTCGTGTTCCTAGTTGCCATATCGATCGAGGATCTTATGCGTCTCCCATCGAAGCCAGCCTGGGTGCTGATCGGAGTGCATACTTGTTGCTTGAGTATTGGCTTCTGGTTCCTGGGCCAGTTGCTGATCTCCTCCGCGGAGCATCAAGTCCTGCAAGATTCCTGGACGGACTTATTCTCGCATTCCACAGCGCTCGCCAAAGTGGCCAGCACGCTAAAAGCTAACGAAGCGGCTTCGGTCAGCATCGATCGCCTGCAACAAGCCGCCGCCGAAGCGACGGGCGATGCTCAGGCTGCAGTAGTCCTGGTCAGCAAGGACTGGACCGTGCTGAAGGCCGTCGTCGCATCGGGGTCTGATCATTGGAGAGTCGGCGAGTTGATGAAATGGCGGTCGGATCAAGTTCCAATGTCGAGAACCGAACCATTGCGAGGAAGAATTGACGCGACTGGAGGCCGTTGCGCGGCGCTCGCTTACCCGACAGCCGACTTGGAGTCGTACGTTGTCGTCTATGATTCTCGATCGCTGAACTCGACATGGCGCAATTCGGTCGTAGCAGCATTGCCTGTGGCTGTGGGAATTGCGTTTCTGTGGACCTGGGTATTGTCATCGGCCGCTACATATTTGCTGTCTTCGCGCCTCAATTCCGAGGAAACGCGTCGCACTGCAAAAAGCGAGCAAGATGCCCTGCGAAGTGCTCAAGATTTACTGCGAACGCGCGATGCCGTCATTTTTGGTTTGGCGAAACTCGCCGAGTCACGCGATCCAGAGACGGGGCATCATCTGGAACGGATCTCGTTGTATTCAACGCGTCTGGCCAATGCTCTGAGGGCACTTCCCGAATATCAAAGCGTCGTTACACCCAGCTTCGTGCGACTGCTCGGTATCAGCTCCGTACTGCATGATATCGGAAAAGTCGGGTTGGAGGACAATGTCCTGCTCAAGCCCGGCCGCCTGAATGCGGAAGAACGCAACCGGATGCAAGAGCATACTCTGGTGGCTGGCGACTGTCTTCGAGAGATCGAACAACGCCTGGGCGCATCGAACTTCCTGCAGACGGCTCGCGAGATTGCCTTGTACCATCATGAGCGGTGGGACGGGAACGGATATCCGATGGGCCTGTCTGGTGAAGAGATTCCGCTGTCGGCGCGGATCGTGACTGTCGCTGACGTGTACGACGCGCTGTCGAGCAAGCGAGTCTATAAAGATGCCTTCCCCCATGACGAATGCGTGCGATTGATTCGTGAAGGAGCGGGGACGCAGTTTGATCCCGATCTGGTGCGAGTCTTCCTGTCCATTGAGGCAGAATTTGCTGCGATTGCAGTTCGGTTCGCTAATGTCGCGGAGTCCAGAGACCGTCAGAACTCTTCAATCAGCGATGTTATGACTCGAAGTCAGGAGGCGGTCTTGATGGACGTCACTGGCAATTCGATCTTGGTTGGTGATTCCAGTCGATCGTCTTCGGTGGCGTGAGCGGTGAGAGCCGATCGCCGCAGCTCCTTTTGATCAAAGATTGATTCAACATGCGCAAAAGTGATAACGACGAACATTGGCTCGAAATCTCGTTGATCATTGTCACGCTCGGCCTGAGTTGCCTGATGTGGCAATTGACCGGGTACAAGTTAATCGTCTTGAATCTGTTCTTTCTGCCGGTGGTGCTGGCGGGGTTCTTCCTGGGGCGATATCGCGCCGGTGTCCTGGCTTCGTTTGCAGTGATCTCGGCCTCGGTCGTCACGGCACTCAACCTCGGTGACTTCGCTGCTCTCACATCGCCTTTAGTGATCGGATTGGCAGTCACATTGTGGGCCGCGGTTCTGGGCCTGGTCGCGTTGCTGGTGGGGACGCTGAGTGACGA
>CBIHQO010000745.1:0-3870 GCA_966211735.1 uncultured Schlesneria sp. | reverse complement strand
AATCAGCCGCCGGCAGCTCCGTTTCCCATTCGCCCGCTGTCAATCGGCGGAGTTGCGATTGGCTTTCCGGCCGTGCAGGCTGCCCTCAGTGGTTACAGCGACGGGCCCATGCGTATTGTCGCCCGGCGTTTGGGGGCAACCTACACTCTCGCCGAGGTCATGATCGATCGCTTCGTCATGGAGCTGAAAGGGCGTCGCAAGACTCAGCATCACCTGCGAATTACCGACGAAGAACACCCGGTCGGTGGACAGTTGATGGGATCGAACCCTGCGGAATTCGGTCACGCCGCCGAGAAACTGGTCGCGGCGGGATTCGATGTGATCGACATTAATTTTGGCTGTCCCGTGAAGACCGCAGTCGGCGGATGCCGCGGAGGTTATCACCTGAGTCAACCGCACCTCGCGCTCGAGATCGTTGATCGCGTTCGCGACGCCGTACCCTCGCAGATCCCTGTCACCCTGAAGATGCGGCGCGGAATCGACGATTCGACCCAAAGCCGTGATCGATTCTTTGAGATCCTGGACGGAGCCTTCGCGCGCGGAGTCGCTGCGATCACAGTCCACGGCCGAACCGTCGATCAGAAATACGTTGGCCCGAGCAACTGGGATTTCCTTCGCGAAGTCAAAGCACACGCTGGATCTCGGACCATCATTGGCAGCGGAGATCTCTTCACGGGGCAGGCTTGCATTGACATGCTCCGGAGGACTGGAGTCGACGGCGTGTCGGTGGCTCGAGGGGCGATTGGAAATCCCTGGATCTTCCAGCAGGCCCAGGCCCTCGCAGAGGGTTTTCCCATGTCGGAGCCAGAACTGTGTGAACAACGCCGCGTGTTGCTAATGCATTGTGAACTGGCAATCAGCGCGACGACCGAAGCCGCTGCCAGTTCAACCATGCGGGCCCACAGCATCAAGTTCGCCAGATTGCATCCGCAACCAGACGCCGTACGAAATGCGTTCGCCGCATCGCACAGCCTGTCCGAATGGCGAGCCGTCGTCGATCAATGGTATTCACAAAACAACCCGACGACCTAGTGTCCAGTTGCGACTGGCGGCATCGGAGTCGGAGCCACCACCTCTGAGGCTGGATGTGGGTTCACTGGCTTTTGCCCTCGTGACGCAAGCCAATCGATCACGAAATAGAACACCGGCGTCAGGAAGATTCCGAAGACTGTCACGCCGAGCATCCCGAAAAACACCGCAACGCCCAGCGTGCGCCGCATCTCCGCTCCTGCCCCGTGTGAAAACACCAGCGGCATGACACCAAGAATAAAGGCGAACGACGTCATGATAATCGGGCGCAGTCGGTCCTTGCTCGCCGCAATCGCCGCATCAAATCGCGACGCTCCCGCCGCTTTTCGATGCCGAGCCGTCTCGACAATCAAGATTGCATTCTTCGCAGCTAGGCCAACCAGCACGATGAAGCCGACCTGCACGAAGATGTTCAGGTCCAGTTTCCACATCCACAATCCACAAACAGCACTCAACAGACACATCGGGACGACCAACAAAACAGCAAGTGGCATCGACCAGCTCTCGTACTGGGCCGCCAGCACTTGAAAGACCAGCAGAATCGCGCCGACGAATGCAAAGATCGCGGCACTTCCTTCGATCAACTGCAGGTACGTCAACTCGGTCCATTCAAACGTCATGTCCTGTGACAGTTCCGACTTGGCCAGACTTTCCATCATCTGAATCGTTTGACCGGAACTGACCCCCGGCAGCGACGCTCCATTGATGGTGGCGGCGGTTCGCATGTTGTACCGCGTGACCAGCACGGGGCCGCCGATCTCTTCGATGGTGACCAATGTTCCCAATGGAACCATCTGGCCTTGAGCATTGCGCACCTTCAACGCTTTGATGTCGTCCGGTTGTGCTCGGAAACCGGTGTCGGCCTGCAGATTCACCTGCCACGTGCGGCCGAACTGGTTGAAGTCGTTCACGTAGTATCCACCCAGATAAACCTGGAGAGCGTTAAAGACGTCGTTCAGTGGGATGCCCATCGACTTGCACTTGGTGCGGTCTACGTCGATATACAGTTGCGGCGTGTTGGCACGGAAGCTGTTGAACAAGCCGACCAGTCCCGGCGTCTCATTCCCCTTTCGAGCTAACGTGTCGGCCTGTTCCTGCAAGTCGGACAATTGGCCGCCAACCAGATCTTCAACCATCAGTTTGAAGCCGCCGGCGTTTCCGAGTCCGTCCACCGCGGGAGCCCCGAACACGGCAATTTGAGCATCCAGAATCTCGTCGAAGAACTGTTTGCGTAGCTTGCGAGCAATGATTTCTGAATACAGCGAGTGGTCTGTCCGGTGATCGAATTCGTCGAGGATGATGAACATCGACGCAAAGTTTGATCCGACGGCGTTGAGGATGAACGACTGACCGGGAATGCCGAGTCGGTGTGCGACACCAGGCGTTTCACTGGCAATCTTGTCGATCCGCTTGACGACTTCAATCGTCCGGTCCAGCGAGGCCGAATCGGGAAGTTGAACGTTAACCAGCAGATAACCTTTGTCTTGATTTGGAATAAACCCGACGGGAGTCTTCGTGATGCCGACATAAGTCAGCCCCAACAGTCCCCCGTAGACGAAGAGCACGATCACACACAGTCGCAAGGACCAGCTGACCATCTTTCCATAGACCTGCGTCAGGAAGTCGAAGCCTCGGTTAAACCACTTGAAGATGACTGCGAAAAAGCGGTTCGCCGGCTTCGTGATCGCCCAGCCGATCACGGCGCCGGGAAGTGCCATGCCGATCACGACCAACCATTGAATGGCCGGGACACTCTCTTTGAATGGTCCTCCGAAATAGCCCCACAACTGCGATCCGCTCAGCCATCCCAACAGGATCATGTAGCCCCACCAGGGCAGTGCTTCGCGATCGTCGTGCCCGTGCTTACGGTTCTTGAAGATCTGGACGGCTCGCGACGGTGTCATCGTCATCGCGTTGATCGCCGAGATAATCATCGAGGTCGCTATCGTCAACGCGAACTGTCGATAGAACTGCCCGCTGATCCCACCCAGAAAAGCACTCGGCAGGAAGACCGAACTGAGCACCAGCGTAATTGCAATAATCGGGCCCGTGATTTCGTTCATCGCATTGATCGTGGCCGTTCTGGCGTCCTGGCCTTTGGCCAGCCAGACCTCGATATTTTCCAGCACCACAATCGCATCGTCCACCACGATCCCAATCGCCAGCACCAGCCCGAACAGAGTCAAGTTATTGAGCGTAAAACCCATCATCGCCATGACGGCCAGTGTTCCAATCAACGACACAGGCACGTCGATCATCGGCAGGATCATCGACTTCCAGTCCTGCAGGAACAACAGCACGACGATGGCGACCAGGATGATGGCATCGCGCAACGCGTGAAAGACTTCATCCACGGATTGCTCGATGAACGGAGTCGTATCGTAGGCAATCTGGTAGTGCATCCCCTCTCGGAACCGGCCCTCCAGCCGACGCATTGTCTTATGAACGCGATCTGCCGTGTCCAGAGCGTTCGAGCCGGGAAGCTGATAGATCGGCAGCCCGATGGAGGGCGTCCCGTCGAGGAAACATCGAGTGTCTTCGTTCTTCGCACCCAGTTCCAAACGTCCCACATCGCGAAGCCGAGTGATCTCGCCAATGCTCCCCGTCTTGACGATGATCTCGCCGAATTGCTCGGGCTCGATCAATCGCCCCAACGTCGAGAGCGTATATTGAAAGTCCACGCCCGGCAGCGTTGGCGGTTGACCGACACGGCCCGCAGCCACCTGGACGTTCTGTTCCTTTAACGCGTTCATGACATCGCCGACGGTCATCCCGCGCGACGCTAAACTCTCGGGGTTCAGCCAGACCCGCATGCTGTAGTCCATCTGCCCGAGGAAGGCG
>CBIHQO010000744.1:0-3870 GCA_966211735.1 uncultured Schlesneria sp. | reverse complement strand
TGCCGATGCCGCCGAGACGCATAGCGACTGGTCGGTCGCGCAGGCGCTCGCCTCGGCGAGCGACCATGCCTTGGCGGTCACCGATCGCGCAGGCCGCCTCGTCTGCGCCAACAACCGCTTCGACACGGCCGAGTCATCTCGTAGGATGGGTTTCCAACGTTTCCAGCTTGTCATTCTTCGCGGCGTACGGTGAGCCGCGAAGAACAACTCAGACCGGCACAGACTTACAGATCTCACTGACAATTCGCGCCGGACGCCCATCCGTGATCTGTTGTTCGCGACCGTTGAACTGATAGATCAGCTTCGAATGATCGAGTCCCATCAAGTTGAACACTGTCGCCTGATAGTCGTTCGGCGTCACGACATCAACGGTCGCGCGATGACCCACCTCATCGGTCTGACCATAAGCCAGCCCCCCGCGAACGCCGCCGCCAGCCAGCCAGATCGAAAAGCCCTGGCCGTTGTGGTCCCGACCGCAATTGTCATCGATCGTTCCTTCGCAGACCGGCAACCGACCAATCTCGCCGCCCCAGTGAACCAACGTCGAATCCAACATCCCGCGCTGCTTCAAGTCCTTGACCAGAGCGGCCGCGGGCTGATCCGTTCGCTGGCAAACTTCCGGCAAATGCTTTCGCAGTCCCGAATGGTTGTCCCACGGTTGCCCACCCAGAAACAGTTGGACAAAGCGCACGCCGCGTTCCACCAATCGCCTGGCGATCAAACAACGAGTTCCATATTCCTTGGTCGCGGGCTGATCAAGACCATACATCCGATGGATATGCTCTGGCTCTTGCGACAGATCCAACGCGTCCGTCGCCGCGGTCTGCATCGCCGCCGCCAGTTCATAGCTGGCGATGCGAGCTTCCAAATCCGCTTCACCTGGATGCTGCGCCAGATGCCGCTTATTCAGTTGAGCCAGCAGCTGCAGATTTCGCTGCTGCAGCGGACCACGCAGATGCGTTGGCGGATCAAGATTAAAGATACGCGGCTCTTGCGCTCGCAACACCGTTCCTTGAAACAACGGCGGCATGAAACCGCTGGCCCAATTATGCGTCCCATCAACCGGATGCCCGCCCGGATCGGCCAGCACCAGATAAGCCGGCAGGTTTTGGCTCTCGCTACCCAACCCGTAAGTGATCCAGCTTCCCATCGTGGGTCGACCGGTGACGGCCGGGATCCCGCCATGAAAATAGCGGATCGAAACCTCATGGCCGTTGTGGCCCGTATGCATCGACCGCATCACGCAGATGTCATCGACGATACCCGCGGTATGCGGCAACAACTCCGATACTTCCGTGCCGCATTCACCATGTTTCGAAAACTGATAGGGGCTCCCCAGCAGCTTCTTGTTGGCACGATTCACGAAGCTATAGACGATGTCGCCGCCGTATTCCTGACCATGATGCTTCGTCAGTTCGGGCTTCGGATCCAACAGGTCCATGTGCGACGGACCGCCATGCATGAACAGCGAAATCATCGCCGTCGCCTGTGGCGGTCGCTGCGGCGGACGCGGCTTCAAGTCATTCGGCTGTTGATCGATCGGCTTCGATGGCGGCGCCGCCAGCAATCCCTCACCGCTCAGCAAGCTCGCCAATGCGAACGAACCAATCCCAAACGCGTTCGCAGCCAGGAATTCGCGCCGCGTGTTCACAGTCGTGTTGCAGCAGTCATTGTTCATCAGTCGCTCGCTAATTAAGTGACGAGAGGAAAGTAACGAGTGACGAGGATGCCCCCTGATCGCTCGGACCTCTTTCAGTCGGTGTACAGGAACTCGTTCGAACTGATCAGTTGCTGGCACAACGTCGCCAGCGCCATCAGTTCCAGATCGCCCTTTTGCCCGTTCGCGTTCAACGTCGTCAATTGATCTTTCAGGAATGAACAGGCCATTTCCAGTTCTTCCGCAGTCGCCGCTCGGCCGTAGACCACCTCCCAGGCGAAGGCGACTTGCTGAGCCACCGTCGCCCCCTGGGGACCGTGAAAGTCTGCCGCCGATTCCCAGCGTTCCTTCTGGTTCATCGCGTCTGTCAGTTCGATTTGAACAGTCCACTCGAAGGAATCCGCGTTTTCGTTTTCGCGGCAGTCAGTGACAAAGTCGATCGTGTCGCCCGGTTTCACCGCCAACTCGGCAACAGGTGTGTCTGCTTCGCCCGTCTTCGCCACCCAGCTTCCGTGCAGTCCGGTCGAACTGCTGACGATTCTCGATCGAACCCCGTCGCCGCTGCTGGAAGGATGCTTCAACTTGCCCGCAATCGTGATCCGGCCCTCGCGCGGAGCCGTCCACCTTCGAATCGCCGCATGTTGTTGATTGCCGCCGGTATGACCGCCCGCCGCATGCAGGATCACCCAACCCAAGGCTCCATCTGGCAACGCCGGGCCCCCTTGCCAGGCGGCCCCGGTGTAGTGAGGCAGCGGCGAGAAGTGAACTCGTGAGGCCATGCCGCCCGCCTCATCAAAGTATCCATACCCGAATTGCCACGCCGTTCGATGGCTGCCGAATCGCACCGCGAATGGAGCCGTCAACTCTACCGCGTAGTTCACTGGGGTGATTTGTCGCAACCGATTCGACAGATGATCCGCCTGGGCGAGAAAGAAATCCCCGTTCATCAGCATCAGCGATTGCGGAGCCACCGTGCTGCTCGGCCGTCGCTCGCAATTCACGGTCATCACGGGAGCATCGAATGCCGCCAACAACGACACTGGCTTGCTGCGACGATCCTGCACATACACACTGCGACGCGGCACATCATCTTTCACATGCACCTGACCCGCAAAGTCTTCCGACACCTCTAACGGCTTCCCGTAGATCGCATCGTTCAGTCGACCCGTTACAGCCAGGGTCCGGTCCCGAACGATTTCCGCTTCCAATCTGCGGACCGGATACCGCGAATAGAGCGCTCCATCCGCATCGCGAGCGTTGTTCTGACTATGCCGTAGCGACGCTTGCCGGAATGTCGTCGAAGTCATGATCGCGCGATGCAGTCGCTTCGCGCTCCAACCTTCTCGCGGAAGCTCCATCGCCAGCCAGGTCAACAGTTCCGGATGAGTCGGTCGCGTTCCCAGTTGCCCAAACTCGGACGGCGTATCGACAATACCACGACCGAAGTGATGCAACCAGAATCGATTCGCCAACACTCGCCCCAGCAAGGGATGCTGCCCGTTGGTTAGATGACGAGCCCACGCCAGGCGCCGCCCCGTCGTCGGCAAGGCGGGATCGTCTTCCGCAATCGCAAACCGCTGACCTTCGGGTGCCGCTATCGACAGATCCGCCGGCGACACAGGATTCTTCGGTTCGCGATAGTCGCCACGGTGGAAGATCGTCGTCACGGCCTTCGCGTTAGCCGGTTCGTCGAGCACACTGATGAAATCTTCAACCGGTTTATCCGCTCGCTTCGCTGCAATCGCTGCGGCATCTTTCTTGAGTTCTTCCGCCGCAGCCGCGTTGTACTGGTACAGCACACCGGGATTCAGGTTCAGGCTCGGATTGCTCGCGACCAGCATCTTCTGTTCTTCGGTCCGCTTATCAGCCGCCGTCTTAAAGGCCTCTCGCAACTTATCGCGCATCTCGGCGGGATGCTTTTCCAGTTCCTTATCGAACGCTTCAGCCAGGAACTTCTCGCTCTTCTCGTTATAAGCGGCCTGCAACTTGGCAGCATCGGCATCCACCGCAGCAGCCAGCGCTCGATCTGCGTCCGTATACAGCGAGATCACGCGATCGCGCGGAATCACCCACGCCTTCCAGTTCAGCGACGGCTCAAACACCGCTCGCAGTTGGTAATAGTCCGCCTGCGGGATCGGATCGTAGCGATGATCGTGACACTGCGCACAACCGACACTCAAGCCAAGCAAACTCGATGAGACAATCTTGATCGT
>CBIHQO010000743.1:0-3902 GCA_966211735.1 uncultured Schlesneria sp. | reverse complement strand
GTCGTGGCATTGGAGGAACTCCCCCAACTGCTCAAATCCAGAGCTCGCGCCGCGAAGAAAGCATCGAAGCCAAAAGCAAGCAAAGCGCCGAAGCCTCGATAGGTTTGCTCGGCGGTTTACCGACTGCTGGCAATTCTGCTCGCGAGACAGCGTTCGTGATTGGGAGGGGGAGGCGGGGGAGGCTCCTGCCGAACCGCGGAGTTATTGCAAGTCCATCGACATGCGCGGCTCGGCAGTAGCCTCGCCGCCTCGCCCTCCCAAAAGCAAACTCGCCGCCTTGTCGCAGACATCGCGCCGTCATCGCTTGTTCTGTGAGCAAAATCGCGCCGGGTCATCTAGCAGATGCATGATTGCAGGAACTCGTCGGGAGGCCTTTGAGTTTACACAGGCGTCTCGCAGCCCCGGCAAGTTCAACTTGCTTCAGCGTTAAGGTAGAACTACTATTGGGTTGCGACTTGCAGCCCATTGCCGGCCCGTACGCCAATCGGTAATTTGATCGGAACTCAGGATCACAACGAACTCAACGTCGTTGAGCCTTGCCCGAACACCCGTTTTTGCTATCATCCTCCCCTTCCCGACTCCCGCACCAAGTGCGGAGAAGTCTCTTCGCCGCTGTAGCTCAGTTGGTAGAGCGACGCTTTCGTAAAGCGTAGGTCGTCAGTTCGAGTCTGACCAGCGGCTCTCCGAAACCCGCAATACTGTCATAGTTTGCGGGTTTATTTGTTTCTGGATCGCTGACGCGTGGCTCCGGCTGAAAGAGCGTCAGCCTCTGTGATTCCAATTGACTCGCCCCTGGAACTTCAAACAATTGGATCATGAGCACCGACACCCCCACCACCGGCAAGTATGACCTTGATGAAGCGATTGCCCGTCTGATGACGGGTAAGCGCGATCCCGAAGCCGGTCGGAAGGCCCGCGAGGACATGGACAAGGTGCGGGAAGAAACCCGCATGAGAGTCGGCACGGTGGAAGTTGCGGTTGATTTGATCCGTGATGCACGCGACCGATGAGATTCGTCCTTGACGCTTCAGAGTTTGCAATTGACCAACGCAGCCTCGCCTCGGACGATGAATCCATGAGCACCGATACTCCCACCAACAACAGGCATCAACTTGATGATCTGATCGCCAAGTTGATGAAGGGCGAACGCGATCTCGAAGAGACGCGTAAAGCGTGCGAGCGCATGGACCGGATGCGTGAGGAAATCCGTAAGAGGGTCGGGACCGTGGATTTCGCGGTCGGTTCGATCCGTGAACACCGTGACCGATGAGCCTCTTCGTTCTTGATACCTCAGTGGCGGTCAAATGGGCGCTCCCGGAGGCGGGATCAGTCGAGGCCTTCGCGCTGCGGGACACTGTCCGTACCCACATGGATGCAATCTGTACCTGATCTACTTACTCGCCCGTCCGACTTTCAAGGCACAAGAGGCGAGGGTACAGTGAAATCGAATTTGCTCCGGTGGCCAAGACATCGGGTGAGGCCTGGAAAATCGCGGAGAAAAACTGATGCAGGTGACGGTCAAGGTAACTGAGCAATACAGCGACAGTCGCGGAAAATCGCAGACCTATCAGTCGCAGTTTTTCGACATCTCCGTGGGCAGATCCTACCTTTCGATCACTGGAGCGAGCAGTCACGGGAGAGGGACTGGTACACGCGGCGGTGATCCAAAGTACTATGACAATGAGGTAACTATCCGCCTGAGTCAGCCTGATTTGAAGCAAATCGTCAGTGCCGCACTTACGGAGAACTTCATCACCCTCGATTCGCCAGACAAAGTCAAGATCGAGAAAGCCCGCCAATACTTGGTTGAAGCGATGAAGATTCTGTCCGACTGAATCGTTGAAACCGTGGCGTACTGCCTATGTGCCGCCTTTAGATTCGGAGCGTATCGGGATCGGACATTGGTGAGGTGCCGTGGCTTTCGGCAATCCTTGACACAAGCCTCTCGCTTGATACATTCGTGCGTATACGTACGGTTTGTTAGTGCGGGGTTTCAGTACATGGATCAGAAGAATGAGCTTCCGCTGGTACTGAGGTCTGCTTATCACTGCCTCCACCGGCAATCAAATCTGCGGTTTGAAGAGCACGGCGTCACCGCAGATCAGTTCGTGTTGCTGGCGACACTGGCGCGAGGTGACGTCCTCACGCAGCGCGAGTTAGCAGTTCGTATGCCTTCTGATCCCAGCACTGTTCGCGCGATGTTGGTTCTGTTGCGAAAACGTGGGCTCGTCGCTCGCGAGACTCATCCGACGGACGGACGTGCGAAGACCGTTTCTTTGACGAAGGCCGGGCGCGAGAAGTTTCAACAGGTCTGGAAAGCAGGTCAGTCGATCAGAGACCAGATGGTCTGTTCCTTGAGTACTCCTGAGGTGACGACACTCGTCACACTACTGCGGCGAGTTGCCGAATCACTTGCGGAAATATCGCCGGTCACGGCGGTCGCTTCCACCGAAAACGGAACCTGAAGGAGATGAGAAATGCAAAAAGCATACGTCTTTCTGGCATTACTACTAACGGCTGCGGGTGGTGCCATTCCAGCCCAGGAACGAGGCAACTCTGAACGCCCTGGTGGCTTCGGTGGTCCAATTGAGCTTGGTCCTGACGACAAGCAAAGCTATCCCGATCCCCCGGACAGCATCGTTGCAAGACGCGACGATATTCCGCACGGCAAATTGGAGATGGTCGAGTACGATTCAAAGACAGTCGGCACGACTCGCAAGATGAATGTCTACACGCCTCCGGGTTATTCGTCAGACAAGAAATACCCGGTGTTGTATCTGCTGCATGGGATCGGCGGCGATGAAACAGAATGGCAGCGATTTGCCAGGCCCGAGACTCTTTTAGACAACCTCATCGCCGACAGGAAAGCCGTGCCGAGGATCGTCGTGATGCCCACCGGCCGAGCTCAGAAGAACGACCGGGCCGAAGGGAATGTCTTCGGTTCGGCTCCGGCGTTTGCGGTCTTCGAACGAGATCTGTTGGACGATGTGATCCCTGCGATCGAGTCTCGTTACTCCATTCAGGCTGATCGAGAGCACCGTGCCTTGGCAGGCCTGTCAATGGGTGGCGGGCAATCTCTCAACTTCGGTCTCGCGCACCTCGACACATTTGGCTGGATTGGCGGATTTTCCTCAGCTCCGAATACCAAGACACCGGAAGAGCTGATTTCCGATCCGACGAAAGTCCGAGAGCAAGTGAAATTACTTTGGCTCTCCTGTGGCAACAAAGATGGTCTGATCCGCATCAGTCAGCGCACTCAGCGTTACCTGAAAGAGAAGGGAATTCCTCATGTCTGGAATGTGGATTCGCATGGTCACGATCCGACCCACTGGCGTAACAATCTGCATCACTTCGCGCAATTGATCTTCAACGACGAGGCCTCAAAGGCCGCGCTGATTCGTGTCACTGGCACGACGAACGAGAAACCTGCTCCTTCGAACACAGCACAGTTGAGTAATACACCGGAAGGAATCATCGATGACTTTAAGCCCGCGACGACGAATCAACCGGGACACGAATACCCTCAAGTCAATTCCCAGGGACGCATAAAGTTTCGCATCGTGGCACCCGAGGCGAAGAGTGTCGGCGTGACGTTTCGTGACTCGACAGAGTTCGTCAAAGGCGAGGATGGTGCCTGGATTGGTTACTCGCGGCCGCTGGATGAGGGCTTTCACTACTATGCCATTAAAATTGGTGGCGCCGAGGTTCCCGACCCCAACACCAAGTACTTCTTCGGAGCCAATCGCTGGGGGAGTGGAGTTGAAGTGCCGGCTCACGATCAAGACTTCTACGCTGTCAAGAATGTACCCCATGGGCAGGTTCGTGAGATTCTGTTCCACTCGGTGAGCACTGATGCCGAGCGTCGCGCGTTTGTTTACACGCCACCAGGTTATGACCAGGAG
>CBIHQO010000742.1:0-3904 GCA_966211735.1 uncultured Schlesneria sp. | reverse complement strand
TCACTCCCATCGCTACGGGCCTCAATAATGCCGGTTTACCTGTTCGGAACGCTCGACACGAAGGGCCACGAGATCGCATTCGTGCGCGATTTGCTTCACGACTACGGAGTCAGCACTTGCGTGGTCGATGCCGGATGTCTGGGTTAACCCCCCATCACCGGGGTTGGCTCCGGGTAAGACCTCTCCCACTAAGCGGGTGCCGCGCGGCCCCGGGGGCGTCACAAACACGACCGCGGCCAGGCGATGACTGCCGCCGCCATCGGCGCCGCCAACCTGGTCACGGCCGCCTACGCTCGAGGTGAAGTTGACGGTGTGCTGGCACTGGGTGGTTCGGCCGGAACGACGATCGGGACGTCGGCCATGCGAGCGTTGCCACTCGGCGTTCCCAAGCTGATGGTCAGCACTCTGGCCTCGGGTCAGACTCGCCCCTACGTCGGCGGCAAAGACATCATGATGCTGAACTCGGTCGTCGACATTGCCGGGATCAACCGCATCAGCCGCGAAATCCTCTCCGAAGCCGCCCGAGCCATGGCCGGCATGGTCACGTTCGCCCGCACAAAGATCACCCACCGAGGCAGCAGTTCCGCGACCACCGACAAGCCACTCATCGCGGCGACGATGTTCGGGGTGACGACTCCGTGCGTCGAACACGCCCGAAAAATCCTGGAAGCCGCCGGCTACGAAGTCCTGGTCTTCCACGCAACCGGCAACGGCGGCGAAGCGATGGAAGGCCTGATCGCCGACGGCCTGATCGCCGGAGTCCTCGACATCACCACCACGGAACTCGCCGACGAATTAGTAGGCGGCATCCTCAGCGCCGGCCCCACCCGCCTCACCGCCGCCGGCAAACGAGGCATCCCCCAGGTGATCTCAGTCGGTGCTCTCGACATGGTCAACTTCGGCCCGATGACTACCGTCCCCGAGAGGTTCAAAGACCGCATGTTCTACCAGCACAACCCGACAGTGACGCTGATGCGCACGACCGTCGAAGAGAACCGGAAGCTGGGCGAAGAAATCGGCCGCAAGGCAGCTGGAGCAACAGGCCCGACTTGCATCATGATTCCGTTGAAGGGAGTCTCGGCCATTGATCAGACAGGAAAGGCGTTCGACGATCCCGCTGCGAGGCAGGCGTTATACGATGGGATTCGAACGACGCGTGGAAATGTGGAATTGGTTGAGCTCGATAACCACATCAATGACGCGGCGTTTGCCGAGGCCGCTGTACGGAGACTACAAGATCTGATGAGCAAGGGCTCCTCGACACAAGAATTGGCCTAAGATGTCATATTGCCGACGCGTTCCGATACACTTGTTTTGGCCCAGCCTGCAATTCGTCGCAGAGGAATTGTCATGAGCAATTGGAATCGCATCCCGTTCGCCGCTGCACTTGGACTCGGGACGATGGCTCTTGCGGCCGTCCTTCAGGCGGAGGTTCCCAATCAATCCCCGGAGGCTCTCAAGAAGAACGCAACTCACATCGTGACAGGCAACGTCGAGAAGGTCACAGAGATCTCGACAAAGTCCGAAAACACCGATGACATCAAGGGAGTTTGCGAGATTACCGTGACCACGTGCGAAAAGGGTGAGGGGATCGCGTCGGCAAGGTTATCAAGGCCCGTTACGAGCGAAGCCCGTGGATGGAGCATCCGACGCGGCGTTCCCGAATGGATTTGAACAAATAGAGAAAGTGCAAAAGTGACTGCCGACACTCTGTGACGTATTCGTTTATTTCGGGGATAAGTCATGCTCGCCGACCTCTGGGATTCCATTTGTCGTTTCTTCCGCGGGTGGTTTGGCAAGGGCACCACCACGTATTCCACGAAAGAGACCGCTGCACAGCAGGCGATCTTGAACATGCCGGCGACGATCAGACTCAAGCCAACCAGCGAGATCGCGTGGAGTGACAGTGCGCGGGTGGAGACGTACCAAAAACTCTTCCAGGCCGAGAACCTGACCTTGGTCGGCCGGTACAAGATCGCGGAAATGGAACGTTGTTATGTTGAGGCTCATGCTGACCAGGACCGGGAGTTTTACGCCCTGATTCTTCAGTTCCAGCATCTGCTATACCTGGATCTGACGTCTTCGTGCGAAGACAAGACTAGTTTCACGGTTTGCGATGCCACGCAGAACATGTCCGATCGCCCGCCCTGGCAGACCACATTGTTTCTCACGGGGAAGTCTCCGAAGCAGATGCTGAAAACGTTCCTGGAAAAGCGCCCTCAGAAGCCCTTCCAACTGGTTGGACCGGATTTTTTCGTGGATCAGTTTTGCCAGGCGTACGCTCGAGAAACCCGCTGGCGAAAATCGCAACTCAAGGCGTCGAACAAGCCGTCCGAGGGGTAGAACTGCTGGTGGTCAATCGAATTGCCTCCGCATTCCAGCATGGTTGGTTCGGTTGAAGTGGGCTCGTATGATGCGGCGGCTACCGAGGTCCTGTCTTGATGGGCAGGAAACTGCCAAGCTCCTTCTGTTGGGTCATTCACCATGTTGTGGAATTCACGGTTGCGATCGAGTTGTGCGTGTGGCCTGCTGGTCCTGTTCTGTGTTGGTCTGTCGGCCGCGGGGGTCTCGGCTGACGACAAGGCCATTGCGGATGGCAATGTTGTCATTGGGCCGAACTATAAGATCGATCCCGATCTGACGGACAAGGGGAATCCCAAAGGCCGGTTCTTTGAATTCTCGATGCGGCTGGCGGACAGCAAGATCTTTCCCGGGGACGATGCCACACTCGATCCCAAGAAGCCGGTTCGCAAAGAGCGGAAGATCTTTGTGTATGTGCCGGCCACCTATCAGGACGGGACGAAAGCCCCGATCCTGGTGACGCTGGACGGGCCGAGTCATCTCAATCTGGTCCGCAATGCTCTCGATAATCTGACGATTTCCAAGGACCCTGAGCGGAAGTTGCCGTCGTTTATCGTGATCGCGGTTGAGAACGGCGGCAACGATAGCAAGGGGAGTGAACGCGGGCTGGAATATGACACGATGTCGGATCGGTTTGCTCGCTTTATCAACGACGAAGTTTTGCACGCGGTGCTGCACGACAAGCACATCAAGGCGGCGTATCCCTTCATCGCCTTCACGGATGATCCGTGGGGCAAGGGGGTGATGGGATGTAGCTCGGGCGGAGCCGCGGCCCTGACGATGGGCTGGTTTCGGCCGGACCTTTTTCGCCGCTTGATCACGTACTCGGGGACATTCGTCGATCAACAGGATGATGATGCGCCGGAAGAGGCGGCCTATCCGCTGGGGGCGTGGGAATACCATTCCAGCAAGAAGTTGATCGAGAACAGCGAGAAGAAGCCGTTGCGAATCTTCACGCATGTCTCCGAACACGACAACGGGGCCAAGGACCGCGAAGAGACTTATCACAACTGGGTGATGGCCAATGAACGGACGGCTGCGGCGTTGAAGGCCAAGGGCTATGACTACCGCTATGTGTTCAGCAAGGAAAGTCGGCACTGTGATGGCAATGTCTTCGAACAAACACTCGCCGATACCCTGGTCTGGATGTGGCGTGGGTATGAGGCGAAGTGAGTGTCTGGCGGGTTGAGGAATGAAGGCCATTGCAAATTGCTAATTGCAAAATGCAAATTTTCAATTGGAAGACGAGCACAAGCGATTACGCAGTTGCATGACACAACCTCGGCCAGGTGGGCAAGGTCGCGACGTAAGGTGTCTGGCGATTGGAGCCAAAGCGGTGTCGAGCCACCGCACTCCAAGGTTCGCTGACGATTGGCATTCAATTGTGAAAGAGCAATCCCGCCGCGATTCGCCCTCCCAATGGCACCAATCCCGCCTAGCTTCTTCTTGGCGAGATTCGCTACAGGACATCAAACGATCCCACTGCCTCGAACCTTACGAAATGGCAGAATTTGTCAGTCCATGGCAGTGTTTTGGGGGGGGT
>CBIHQO010000741.1:0-3905 GCA_966211735.1 uncultured Schlesneria sp. | reverse complement strand
GACTCTCGACTTCCGGCCGACAAAACTTCGGCAGCCAATCGAAATGCACCCATTTCCAATCCGTCCGAAATCGGTTTTGTTCCCAAGCACTGAAAATCCGTCCTACAAAGTAGGCGTCGCCAAGAATTAAATACGGATCGTTCTTGGTCAGCCGCAAATTCTTGTACAATACGAGAGATTAAAAATCACAATCCGACGACCCAGTTCGTCAGGTGAAGGAATTTGAAATGCCGTTGTACGAGTACGCCGTCGTAAATCCAGACGGATCTCATGGAGAGCCATTCGAAGTTCTGCAGCGAATCGGCGAGCCCGCGCTCACCAAGCATCCGCAAACAGGCGAGGCGGTCGAACGCTTAATCTCTGCTGCCAGCGTCCCGCGTCCACCAGGCGACCGCATCAAGGGCGATATCAGCAACAAGAGCCTCGAGAAGCAAGGCTTCACAAAGTACCAGAAGACCTCAACCGGCAGGTACGAAAAAGTCCTCGGCGACGGCCCCGACCTGATCAAGAAAGAAGATCACGTCTGACGATCACCCAACCGAGGGTAATCGATTCGGCTCGCTGCCATCTGGTAGCAAGCGCCCGGCTTCCGTTGGGCTCGCCCCAACGGAGCCAACAACTTACTTGCTACCAGCACGACCTAATGATGATTCAGCTCTCCGTCCGGTTCATCCGGGCGGAAGCAGCGACTTCTCGCCGGTACTCCGTAGGCCCCTCCTGTAGGGTGCGTGCAGTCTTCGAAACGCACCACGAACGTAATTGAGCCCCCAACTGGCGTGTTCCGACGACACCCCCCAGCTAAGCCTCCACCGCCCCCGGTCGCCCATTCTCCACAACAAACGTCTTCCGAGTCACCAGCGGCGCATCGGGCTTGGTGACAAACGGAACCGTCTGATAACGACTGGTCCATGTCTTGGGCGTGATCTCGCAAGACACGTAGCCTCGTTCCGCATTGAAGTACTTCACGAACGGATTCTCGGCGTATAATGCATCCGCTCTCTGAGTCGCTTCAACTCCATCGCCGCCGGAACTGATCGACGTCCCGACAAACTCTGTCCCCACCACCGGCGACGTTTCGTTGTCGCAATCGACCTGCAGGTTGTTCACCCAGTTCGTATGGATGTCACCGGTCAGCACGATCGGGTTTGACGGCTTTCGCTCGGCGAAATGCTTCAGGACCCGTTGCCGGTTGGCCTCATATCCCGGCCATTGGTCCATGCTGAACGACTTCACGCTCCCAGGCGTGCGGTCGACGCGAGCCATCATCACTTGCTGAGTCAGCACGTTCCAAGTTGCTGGCGATGCGTCGAGCGTTTTGTACAGCCACTGCTCCTGAATATCGCCCAGCAGCGTCGCATTCGGATCAAACACCGCCGCACACGGCGGCTTGTTTCCATCCCCGCACGGCTGATCCGTCCGATACTGACGCGAATCCAGGATCGCAAAGTTAGCGAGCTTGCCGAAATGAACCTGGCGGTAGAGCAGCAGGTCTGGTCCCTTCGGCATCTGAGCCCTGCGAACCGGCATGTGCTCGTACCACGCTTGATACGCATATGCCCGCCGCACTTGAAACGCGGCCAGGTCGACCTCCTTCTCGGGGATCAAGCCCGCGTAGTTGTTTTCAAACTCATGGTCGTCCCAAGTCACCAGCCACGGACACTTCGCATGCGCCGCCTGTAGGAAGACATCGGACCGATACTGAGCGTATCGGTTTCGATAATCGTCCAACGTGTGCAGCTTGGGTCCGACATGCTGCCGGATCTGCTTTTCGCGTCCCGCACCTTCATAGATGTAATCGCCCAGGTGAGCGATCAGGTCCAGATCTTCTTTCGCCATGTGCTGGTACGCGGTGAAGAGACCTGTTTCAAAGTGCTGGCACGAGGCAAACGCAAATCGCAATCGTTCCGGTGACTCGTCGGCTCTCGGAGTCGTCCGAGCTCGACCTTTCGGACTGACTTCGCCCGCCGCTTGAAACTGATACCAGTACCAGCGGCCCGGTTCCAATCCTTGAACCTCCACATGCACCGAATGAGCCAACTCGCGCGAGGCGACCGCCGTCCCTTTGGCGATCACATGGGTCATCCCCTCATCGTCCGCCACTTGCCAATCGACAACAATATTCTCCGTTGGCATCCCGCCCCCTTCGAGCGGCTTCGGGGCCAGTCGCGTCCAGATCACGAACCCGTCGGGTGACGGATCGCCGGAAGCGACTCCCAGCGTGAATGGATATCCCGTCAACGTGACCGACTTCTGAGCGAACGCCGATCGCGGCCCTGCCAGCACCGGCCACGCGGCGACAGCCGTTCCCCCGGCGATCAAAAACTGACGGCGATTCCAGGAACGTGCAGCGACGTCGACAACTGGCAATGACATGAAATCATCCGCATTCAGGGAGTGAATCTTGTTTCAAGAAACGAACTCAATCAGCCTCTCAAGTGTACCAACGACCGCGATCATCGCACCTGACAAAGCAATGAAGTCCACTTCTCAAATTACTCACACAAATTTCGCGCAGACGAAGTAACTCTGCGCCATTGAAGCCGCTGTTCCGCCTGGGCACTCACAGGCTTCCGTTGGGCTCGCCCCAACGGAGCCAACAACTTGCTAGCTACCTGCGTATCCCCACATGGTCCCTGCTCTCCGTTCGGCTCGCCCGGACGGATGCAACGACTCCGCAGCGACACAATGATTTTTTCACGCCACCGAGTTCATCTCGGTGGTTCTCGCGCTTGTGCACTACCTCAAATGCCAGTCTGTTTCTTGAGGCCCAAGGGGCCGGCCGTTCACTTAGCCCGGCCCCTGAGGGCCGGGTAACAAGCCGCCGAATTAACCTTCTTGAGGCCTGAAGGGCCGGCCGTTCAGGCCTCAGACACGTCTCCATCCAGAAACAAAGGCGGACGGCAAGCTCACTGCTTTTGAGACTGAACTGTCGACCTTAGATAGGGCGCATCCCAAGGTCTCGGAATTTCAACGAAGTCGCCATGACTTGCGGCTCACTTCTTCTCCACCCCCAGATTCACATACAGCATCACATTGTGAGTCGCACGCCCCCCGGCGACCAGATCCAGCTTGCCGTCCCCGTTGAAGTCCGCCGCCAGCGCATCCTCCACTGCAACACCACCATTATCGATCACATGCTTCGACCATTTGTGATTCGCTTCGTCGTCGCAGGAATACACATACACCCCCGGCCCCTTGATCGACCCCGTTCCCGCTTCACGATGGCCGACGACGATCTCGTCGCTGCCATCGCCATCCAGATCGGCCGGCCAGACCGCATGACCCTGCTTCAACGTCTCTTCAATCACCGTGCGCAGCATTGGCAACGAGCCATTCGCGTTCGAGGTGTAGACCGCAATACTGGTCCCGTGCATCGGTTCCACAGTCGCCAGGAAACGAGCACCACTCTTCAGCTTGCCGACACGAATCTCTCCGGCCCCGCGTTGCTCAGGTGTCGCTCCGGCAGCACCCGTTCCCAGTTTCGTCTTGCTGAAGCTGGTTCCTTTGCGCTGGATCAGATAGACCCCTTCTTCGCTGGCCGTGATCGTGTCCAGTTGGTTATCGCCATCCCAATCGACATGAGTATGATTGTGCATCCGGTTCAAGCTCTCATCGAGCACCGTCATCGCCCAACGCTCGGTCTTGGGAGCAGCCGGAACTTCAAACGCCATCAGCCGGATCCCCGCTGGCGAGACGCTACGATTCAGCGGCGACACCACCAACAGCTTGCTTCCCTTGCCGAGTACATCGGCAAAACTCATCCGGTGCGTACTGACTTCCTTCGCGATGAAGTGAACCGACCACTTGTCATCGTCCTTGGTCCCACGAGTAATCCACTGGATCGTTCCCGTGTTCGCCTTGATCCAACCCGCCCCCACCGCGAAGTCCACCTTCCCGTCGCCATC
>CBIHQO010000740.1:0-3907 GCA_966211735.1 uncultured Schlesneria sp. | reverse complement strand
CATGGGCCAACGCAAGCGACGCCCCGCTCACATTGGATTCCCACAAACGAGACTTTTGTACCGGGCATTCCCGATGTCCCCGTCTTCCAGATCACCTTGCACCAAATCAACATCCGCTGTTATTGCCGATGCCCCCAACAACCTAGGGAAAGATCGACCGAATTGCGTCGTGAACCGACTGCTTATGACGAGCCAATTCCGACTGCAGGCGCTGCCAGTTCCCGCCATAACCCAGGCGTCGGGCCAGTGACTCAAATTCGGGTGTCTGCGCCGCGGGGATTGCGAGATCTCGAGCATCTCCGCGCACCATCCGCAACGACTCAATTACATTACGCAGAAAGACATAGGCATCGGACAACTGATGATATTCGTACTCTTTCAGCAATCCAGATCGCGACAGCAACTGCAACGCATCACGTGTGTTGGTCGTCCGCAGTTGGGGCTGTGCTTTCCCGTGACAAATTTGTAAGGCCTGCACCAGATATTCCAAATCGACCAATCCCCCCGGGCTGAGCTTGGCGTTAAATGATTCGGCGCCGACCAAGTGTCGTACCTGGCGTTCGCGCATCGCTCGAATCGCAGCGAAGTCGACGGGCTGGGCCGTGTAGACGATGGAATCGCGCAAGGCGACTAATTGCTGGCCAAAATCGGTTTCACCGGCGATCGGGCGCAGCTTGACGAGGCTTTGCCGTTCATAGGGCCAGGCGGGTCCGTCGAGGTGAAAGTACTGTTTGAAGGAGTCGATATTCACCGCCAGGCTACCCGAGCGGCCGTAGGGACGCAGACGCAAATCGATGCGAAACACCCCTTCACTGCGGGCACGAATCATATGACAGACCCCCTCGACCAACTTTCCATAGAAGTTGGCATTGTCGATACGCTCGGGACCGTCCGTCGTACCATCCGCTTCATACACGAACATCAGTTCGATATCGGATGCGAAGCCCAATTCGCGACCACCGCATTTCCCCAGCGCGCAGACCGCCACGCGACAGGGTTGACCGTTCGCACACCGAGGCAACCCGAATCGCCTTGCCAGGTCGGTACGACACTGCTCCAGGCTGATGGCGACGATGACTTCGGCCAAGTCCGTCATTTCATGCCCAAACGATTCGATCCCTCCGCTGCGCCCCAGAATGTGCCGCATGTCGATCCGGAACAGTTCCCGATCCTTGAATTCATTCAATCGGCGACAACGTTCTTCAACATTGTCAGCGCCTGCTAAGACTTCATTCAGCTCCGCAGCAAGTTGACTGGCCGACTTCGCGTGTTCCAGGCCTGCCATGTCGCGGAGTACCGGAAACAGATTCGCATACTGGAGCCGCAGGAAGTCTTCCCAGAGAAAATCACTGACGCCAAGCAACCGTGCGAGTGCCGCCAGAACTTCGGGACGATCAAGCGACGAAAGCTGTTCGAACCAGTCGGGCCGCTGAAACAGGTCTCGCAGAAAACTGCGGAAATGCAACAGGGCCGCCGTCGGGTCGGGTGCCCCAGGCAACAAGTGCGTGAAGTGCTTGATCAGCACCACCGCCGCTTTCAGCTCTTGCACTCGATCCGTATCCAGGATTTTTCCACCGCGACGCGCATCGGTCACCAGCAGAACATCGGAAGCGACCCCTTCGGCCGCACTGATCTGAACCTGTTCAATGTTGACGTCGCTGAGAGTCAGCGCGTTCGTCAGCTCGTACAGGAACCCAATTGTATCGTCGCCCCGAATGTACAGAACTGTCGCCGTTTCATGGGCATCGTTGTCGATCCGCACATCCAGTGGCGAGGGTCGGCTGGTGGTGAGGGGGGCTCCATCCAAGGCATCCGCGACCCGTTTCGCCAGCCGCCCTTGAGCTTCATCGGCCATTCCCGATTGAGCCAAACGCACCAGGTCACACAAATCGTCTTCGTAACGCTGCCAGGCTTCGGGCAGAACAACATCCAGCTCAGAACGAACACTGAACACATCGACGAACCCGCAAGGCAATTTGCTATCACCCGGAACGCGACGTTCTGTCGAAACAAAACCCGTGACGATGTCGAAGCCATAGGCAAACATCAGTCCGCACATCATCGACAGTTCACCGGGGCAGTCGTACCCGAGAATGGTGACTCGCCACAGACCATCGTCGGTTTGCTCTGCGTGGACGCGGACGGGCCGCTCGGGTTCGATCTGGGTGAACATCCCTCGATGCCGCCGCTGTTCGTCTTTGGAAAAGACACTTTCATAAGTCCCCAGCACCAGGCGATTGGTCGGTGCAGGAATGGGCGAAGGCGCGACAGGGGCCGTCAGCGCACTCTCGTCCGACAGATACTTATCGAAGATCGATCGGATCGACGCGCGATGGCCTTCGTAATGAGACAGCAGTTGATCGGCACTCGAAAAATCCATGCGGTGCGCGAGCGACGACAAGCCCCGCAAGTCCACAGGCATCGCATGCTCCTGGCGGTTGTGCATCAACTGCAGTGCATGTTCGATTGTCCGTAGAAAGACATAGCCATCGGTCAGTCGGCGATACTCGTCCGCCTGCAGGACTCCCGCATCCGTCAAGCGGACGAGACCATCCAGAGTGTTGGGCGAGCGAACATGGCGCAGCGTCACCCCGTGGACCAACTGCAGCGACTGCACGACAAACTCGATATCGCGAATCGATCCCGTCCCCAGCTTGACCTCGCCCCATTCTCGTCCGCGGCGGCGCAATTCCGTTTCGATCCGATCTTTCGCCTGGCGCACGGCAGCACGGACATCGCGCGGCGTTCCCGAATAGATCAACGGGTCGGCTCGCTTCAGAAAATCGGCACCGACCGACTTCTTGCCGGCGACAACTCGCGCTTTCAGCAATGCCTGCTTTTCCCACATTTCCGCGTTTGACTGGATGTAGTCCAGGTACGCAGGAATCGTGGTGACGAGTTCGCCCGAGCGTCCCCACGGACGCAGTCGTACGTCGACTCGGTAGAGAAATCCCTCTGCCGTCGCATCCTGCAGGGCCTTGATCAGCTTTTGCGCCAATGGCATGACGGCGGTGGGCTTGCCGTCCGTCAAGAAGACCAGATCGATATCCGAACTGTAATTCAGCTCTTCTCCACCCAGTTTGCCAAACCCAATCACCGTTAACAGGTTTGGATCGACGCCCAGTTCTTTGGCCGACAGAATCAAGCAGGCCTGAACCAGGCTATCAGCCAGCAAACTGAGCTGCACCGTGGCAGCTCGCAAATCGATCAGCCCGAATAAATCGCAGGCACCGATTCGCAGAATCTCGTAGCGTTGAAATCGTCGCAGGGCATTGAGATGCGCCACGGTCTCGGTGATCTCACCCACAGCAGCCATGGCAGCGACGAGAAATTCTTCGCGACTCTTCAAGTCGGCCAGTTGCCGATGCTGAATCAGGACGCGCAGACTTTCCGGGTTGCGCAGCAACGTCTCGGTCAGATACCGACTGCTGGTGAACAATCGCACCAGCATTTCAATCGCGCGCGGATTCGCCGCCAGAAACTGAAACAAGTCCGCTCGATCATCCACGCGCTGCACAAATCGCTCGAAGTCACCGATGCCGGCAGCAGGATCGGCTGAGTCAGACAGCAACGTGATCAGCTTCAGCAAAGTTCGAGCGGTCGCGTCGGTGGGATCGTCGCGACCCGCCAGGACGCAGATTCGGTGCGCGACAGAAACGGGATCGCGAAACCCCAGCAGCGCCAGTTGTTCGTGAATCGCGGTGTTCGCCGCATCATCACCAGCCAGCATCTGTTGCAGCGTGTTCAGCATTCCGGACCCATTCCTCACCGATAAAGTTCAACGACGGGGACGCATTGTACGTCGAGCACGATCGTGCTGTCATGCAGGCTGACGTTGCCGTCGTATCGACTTTCGGTTTCCTTACGATTTGGCAGAATTTGTCAGTCCATGGCAGGGTTTTCGGGG
>CBIHQO010000739.1:0-3915 GCA_966211735.1 uncultured Schlesneria sp. | reverse complement strand
GGTGGGCTTGGCACCTCCCGAGCGGCGCTTTTTTTGTGCGTCCGTCGAAAAGCGGGGCTCGGCTGGAGCCTCGCCCTCCCAAAAACGTCGCGAGTTTTATTGTTTCCAAAGTTCGTGCGTGTGGCTGACTAATTTTTCTAAACCGTATTCACTGATTTCGCTGGCGAACGTGGCGGTCACGCCGACAGGAGCCAGGTCGGTGATCAAGCGTCCTTGCGGCGTGCGGCCTTTGATCCGGTTGATGAACAGATCGCGGAAGATGTAGTTGTTGCTGGCGTCCATCCCGCAAGCCTCGGTGATCCGTGAAATCTTGCGTGAGCCGTCTTCGGAATAGCGGGCCAGTTGCACGACGAGGTTGATCGCGGAGGCAACCTGGGCTCGGGCGACATAGACCGGGAGTTCGATTTCGGACATCAGCGACAACGTTTCCAACCGGATCAGGGCGTCGCGTGGAGTGGTCGCGTGGACCGTGGTCAAGCTGCCTGCGTGACCGCTGATCATCGACTGCACCATATCCAACGCTTCGCCGCCGCGGACTTCGCCGACGATGATTCGATCGGGCCGCATTCGCAACGACGCCTTGAACAGATCGCGGACCGAAACCCCGCCGCGACCCATCGAATCGGGCTGTTGGACTTCCAAGTACATTGTATGCGGCTGGGCAAGCCTCAATTCCGAACTGTCTTCGATCACGACGATCCGTTCGTCTTCGGGAATGGCCGTCGAGACTGCATTCAGCAGTGATGTCTTTCCGGTGCCAGTTCCCCCGGCGACGATGATGTTCTTCTTCAGCCGGACGCAGATCTCGAGAAACTCTTTGGCCGATTCGGACATGCTTCCCAGGTGGATCAGGTCTTCCATCCCGAAGATGTCGCGATTGAATTTGCGGATCGTCAGGTAGATCCCGCGCCGGGCACTCGGCGGCAGCACCACATGCACGCGTGACCCGTTGGGCAGGCGCGCATCCATGATCGGCCGATCTCGGTCGATCTCGCGATTCACAAACTGAGCCACGTTATGAACGGCGGAGAGCAGCGCATCGTGGCTGGGGAACGACGCGTTCGTCCGTTCGAGTCGTCCGCGGCGTTCGATGTAAATCTCGTTAAAGCCATTCACCATGATTTCGGTGACCGTATCGTCTTCCAGAAACGCCCGGATCGGCGTCAGGAAGAAATCGACACTGGCTTCAAAAATGGCGTCGCGAGACATGAGGTGTATCGAAGCGAAAGGGTTAACGTCCGGGCACGGCTTAAGACTGTCTTGCCGATTCTAAAGAGACGGACCCGATTCCGAAATGACGAATCCTAAATCCCGGTGACTCCTTGAAGTAGGGTGTCGTGGAGTCTTCGGAACGCACCAGCAGTGCGGCCAGAGAAGATGGCGTGTTCCGAGGACTGCACACGCCCTACAGCAGCGGCCACTCTGCCGGAGGAGGATTGCCGTGATGACTTCATTCAGACATAGTGACTGATTGAAGCTCGCTAGCGAGCGAACCGGCTCATTTCTGCTTACCGGTCTCATCGTCCGATCTCAAACTGCTCTCGAAAACGGAAGTCGATCTTGTCCAGTCGCAAACCGGGATATCTGTTCGGCCTGTTCCTCTTGGCAATGCTGTGCTCCGCGCCGCACTTGTGCGTGCTTTTTATGGTGGCCGCCGAAGTGGTGCAGACACGTGGATTGCCGTACTGGCTCAATCAGAGTTGGGGCCAAGTCGGGCAACTGGGGGGAAACTTCCCTTATGCCGCATTTTCGGCAGATCAATTCCTGGACTTCACTTATCGAGATCAAGGGAACGGAGTTTATGAGTGGAACCTGATGGGCTTCGATCCTCGCACCAGAGATCACAAGCTACTGAACGTCACCGTTCGCGGCAGCAGCAGACCTGAGATTCTAACTTTCGGTTCCAGGGTGTGGTTCATTGGAAATGGAGAGGCTTTCGAACTGATCAATGGCACAACCCAGGCCTCGACGATGATCAATCCAACGCCGGTGGCGGAGCACCAGCGATTCTTACTGGATGGCGAACCGGCCGTGGTCGCCAAGTCTGGGACACGCTTTGCGATTTCGACGTTTGAAACCGGAGCGTGGACGGTCAGCCAGAATTTACTGCTCCCCAACGACCAACCTGAGACTGTGATCGACGGAATTCCGATTGGTTTCGCGGCGGCAACGACAGCCACTTGCTTCAATCAGGGCGACCGAATCCATCTCTTTCTGGAGGTTGGCGACCGGTTGCTTTATCGCGAAGGCCTTGACCTGCAGGCGGCATCGGGTTTGCAAATCCCAAGCATCGGTCGTCCTGAAGAACCTGTTTCGGCACTGAACCCGGCGAATGCCACTGGGAGCACGGCCAATTGGAATGTCATTAACAAGACACCGATTGCCAGTGCTGGACATCACTTCGGAGCACATTATCAGAGGGGGGGAAATAAATTCGGATTGCTCGTGAATGGGCAACCCGCGGCGCTGCTGGTGGACGGCTCTAACCCCGAGACGATGGTCGGACATCTGTTTCGATTTGACGGCCAACAATGGAGCGAGTTTGCAACCCAGACGTTTCCATTCGGTACCGTCGCCTTCAGGACCGTGGTGAGTCAGGACAATCAGACCTCATTCATTGTGGCGAAGACGTCGACTGGAGTCGTTCATGCCTACGAAGTCGATGCCTCGGGAGTGAGGCCGACGCCCGGTAACCATGAGGTTGACGCTCGTTCGTATTTGCTCACCGAGCCGCTTGTTTACGCTGTGGTTATTCTCCTCATTCCGGCAATACTTGGCGCATTGCTGGGCTTGGGTACGGGGTTCCTGATGTGGCTTTGTACTCGTTCCGACTACGGATTCGGCACACAACATGTCCGGCTCGCCCCGATCGTTCGACGCGGATTGGCACGGGCGATCGATCTGGGCTTCATGATCTGCTCAACGGCCGGACTCGGCTGGTGGCTGACCCGAGGCCTGGACTGGCTCGCATTGGCTGAAGCGCTCAATCTGGAACTGCCGCATCCTGCAGCGCAGTCGGCAACGCGAACTCTGTGGACGCTGCTCCTGTGGTCGATCACGTGTGAAGCAATGCTCATCACTGGCCAGGCCCGTTGGGGCGTGACCGTCGGCAAATGGTCTTGTGACATACGAACTCTGCAAACAACCCTGAAGCCCTGTGGATTCACGAGAAGCCTGGTCCGCGAATTGGTGTTTTGGGTCGATGTCTGCAGCCTACTATGTTGGACGCCGGGCATCGTGAGTATTGCACTCACTGATCGTCGTCAAAGATTGGGGGACATTGTCGGCGATACGATCGTGGTGGCTAAGCCGACAATGAAGTGAAGATGGAGTGTTCCGGAGACTACTTCGGGGCCAAAAGGCGTGAGATCCATATTCTTGTTCGGCCTTGTCTGGCGCATCTCTGGGGGCTCCCGTTGGTCGACCCTGGTCGACCCCCGACGCAGATCGAGGTGACTCCGTCGAGTAGGGTGTCGTGGAGTCTTCGAAACGCACCATCAACGCCGCCTGCGAAGATGGCGTGTTGCGAGGACTCCACACGCCCGACAGGAACGGCCACCCATCTTCATGACCATTGCTCTCGGCCCGAGTTCCAGACATAGTGACTGATGCGATTCCGTAGCTCTCGCAGGCATTTTTCTTTTCACTCTTCTTGATCCACTGCCGTGGAAGCGGATAGTCATCGTGTCCAGCCGCAAGCCGGGATATCTGTTTGGCATTTTGTTGCTGGCGTTGATCTGTTCTTTGTCACAGATGTGGTTTGTGTAGTACGTCATTGAGGGCGGTCGGTACAACCAGTTCATGCCGTCTGAGCTACTGCAGGAATGGGGTCGCGTTCATCGGGACGAAGACTTTATCTCGGACTTCTGGCAAGATCGATTCGTTCAATTCGGCTATCACGGCCAAATCAACGGT
>CBIHQO010000738.1:0-3925 GCA_966211735.1 uncultured Schlesneria sp. | reverse complement strand
ATAGTGCCATAGCGGACCTTCGCCTGTGATCCCCTTCACCTGTTCCAGGACTTCACCCATCAGTTGTGGCCGCTTGGCACGCAGGGCAACATCGAACAGCAAGAGGCGAATCGACAAATCGGTGGGTTGCAGCGCGGCCCCCAGCCGACCTTGCTCCTCAGCGTTCGCATAGTCAGAGATCGCCAGGAACATCATCGCGAAGTTCCGCAGGAAGACGAACTTCTCCTGATCGGTCCAATTCGGCGAAGGCAGAGCGGCTTGCTTCAAAGCGTCTGTCGCTTTCGTTCCGTATCGCTGCATCAGGTATCGTCCCTTGACGATTCGCAATGTGACGTTGTCACCGAACTTCTGTTCTGCGGCCGCCAGGTACTGCTCGACCTGATCCCATTCGCGAGCAAGTTGGGCCAATGTCGTTTGCACGATCCAAAGATCAATTTCGCCATCATTCTGCGACTTCGCTTCCACAATCAGCTCTGCGGCTTTGTCATTGAGTCCCATTGCCACGAGCTTTTCCGCGCGGAGGATTGAGACCTGCGTGGAATGAGGAGTCTGACGCTCGACCCAACTCAGCACGTCATCGAATTCAGTCCAGTCCTGCTCGGACTTGGATTGTCTGGCTGTCAAACGGAACAGACATTTTGCCAGTTCAATACCCGCAGCTGGCGGGGCACCCGGGATGGAGAGGATCCTGCGATATTCATCTGACGCCTGTCGAACAAAATTTCCGGCAAGGAGGGCCTCAGCAAGTCCGACACGTCCAGGAATCCACTGAGGATCAAGCGTCACAGCGCGGCGGTAGCAAGCAAGCTGTTGGTCTGCGGAATCGGTCTCACGATAAGCCTTGGCGAGCAGGACGTCGGTTTGCTTAACCAGATTGGGCCAATCCTGCAGACGGGGGCGAATCGTGTCGAGCCGTTGGATGGCGTCCAGCCATTGCCCCGCCTGGATCAGCAGTCGCGCCTCGAGATACCCGATCAGTTCTGGCGGCTGGCCGGCGCTTCGTAGTTGATCGATTTCCGTCGCGACTTCTGCGGTGGCTCGTTGATCGATCAGATAGTTCGCGAGGTTCCAGCGCAGATCGCGATCGCGCGGGACGGCTGTCACACCGCGTTTGAGTGCTTCCAGTGCGGCCTTGGGGTTCGCGGTCGCCGTCTCCACGTCTGAGAGAGCCAGGTAGAACCTGGAATCTGTTCGGTGAAGCTCCAGTCCCTTCTCGATCGTCTGGCGAGCTTCCTCGTATGACTGCTGCGCGATTGCCAGACGAGCGCAGAAGGCTAATACGTCGGCCGATTCGGGAGCGAGTTCACGTGCTCGTTGTGCGTCGGTCGTGATCTCTCTGAGTTTGTCCTGGCGCGCGGTGACAGAATTAGCGGCTTTATTCTCGCGTGGTTCCGACGTTGCGTCTGCTTGGTTCAACTGTTGCATCAGCCACAGCCCGCGATTCAGGTATGCCTGAAAATTCTCCGGATTGCTGGCGACCATCTGATTGATGCAGGCCGCGGCGGCGGCCGGATTCTTCAGCTTGGTGGTCTGCAGTGAAGCGAGCAACCCGTAGCAGCCGAGTCGATTGGGCGAGTTGGCGATTGCGGTTTTGAACATCTCCTGCGCCTGGACATACTCTGATTGAGAGAAGAGGCAGATCCCCTTCAGCTCCCAGAGTTCACTATCCTGGGGAGACTGCTTCAGCAATTCATCGAGATTTGATCGTGCTTCGGGAAAGCGGGACAACTGCATCGCGAGTCGGACCAGCGTGCGCCGAACGTCAGCTCGTTCCGGATCGTTGCGCAAGACCTTCTCTAAGGTCATGTACGCCGGCTCAACACGGCCCAGTTCGGCCAGTTGCTTTCCGTAAAGAGCCAACCCTTCGATGTCATCGGGGGCGAGCTTAATGTAGTTGCGCAGGTCTCGCAGTGCTTCGGCCGGGCGATGCTCTGCTTCGGCCCGTCGCGCTTCTCGCAGGAAGACAGATGCGATGCGCGACATCTGATAGCCGTGCAACAGGTGTGTTGCTCCACCGACCATGATGACGGCAACCATCAAGATGGCGACTCGACGCAAATTTAGTCTTCGCATGGCGTATCACCCAGAAGGGAATGCTTCGTGTTTTTATCGCTTAACGCGCGGGACGATGCCGACGTGGTTAAACGACATCAGGAACCGCTGCCGTCCATTTCGTGTTGCAGTAGCAAGGCAAAACGCTCGATACGCGGCAATCCGGTGTCAAGACTCGCCGCCGAAGTCTGCAGCAGAATCTTGACTGTCGCTGGCCATTGGCGTTGGCCCCAAAGTCCGCGATGAACGCGTCGTGCTTCGCTGACAGAATTGAAGTACGACGTTCCCATCTGGTACCAGTACGCCACGACAATCCGCTCCCCTTGCTTTTCACAAAGCATGGCGATGAACGGCAGCGAGCCTTGCGGCGTCGTCATGACGACTTCACGTTCACCCAGGATCGTCCACCCCGAATTGGTGTAGCAGAGTTTGGGGACGTGCGGAGCAACTTCACTGACAGTCTCTGGTCGCAACCAAGCCGAGACATTGGTAATGACCGAAGTCCCGTCTCGATCCCGATAGATGCGATTGATGGATTGTTGAGCGTTCAGCATGCGAGCAACGCTCTCGTCGATCGGAATGTCTTCGCCGTGCCAACCGTCCACGTCCAGTGGGATGGCTTGCAAGTCACGGCTCAGCGGAGTCACTTCAAACGTATAGCCATCTTGAACCCACAGAGTTCCAAAGTAACAGACAGCCATCACGGCGGCCGTCAAACAGATTCGACGATCGAATGCTCGCATCAATGAATCCTCAAATACTCAAACTGACCTGTCTGGCAGTGATTGCCGTCACGGAATGTGACCCGCTGCCGTTCGCTAAGCCAACGCAGGTTCGAATTCCGATTTTTTATCGGGCATGTAGTACGATTCGGTGCAGCTGCCGGTGACGACACAGCCCAGGACCGGAACCCCGTAATCGTTAAGAATCGCCCGCGCGGCAGCCATTGTGGGCAGCTTGCTGACATCCTTGATCGCCGACAGGATGGCACCGTCAGTGAATTGACCAATCAAGCGTCCGTCGACCACAGGCAGCAGCGGACAACTGTCGACAATGACGATTTCGTAGTTGGCCCGAGCCTGTACGAACAGGGCTCGCAATGATCCGTTCGCGGCATCCTGAAGCAGGGATCCGATCGCGCCCCCGGCGGTCAGGACGCTCATGTTTGGCGAATCGACTCGAATGACCGCGTCTTCCAGGTCCGCGCCATTTCGCAGAACATCGGTCACACCAGGCTCCATCCGAGCGTCGAACCGGACATGCATCTTTGGTCGTCGGAGATCAAAGTCGATCAGCAGCGTGCGGTGGCCGGAATCAGCCAGGCTGCTTGCCAACTGCTCGGCCAGGGTCGACTTGCCTTCGCCTGATGTGGCACTGGTGATCAGGATGACGCGATGCCCTTCCTGTTCCAGCTTATGAAGCAACAGCGATGTCACCGCAGAGACGTATTCATGAATTCGCCGTCGCAAAACGGCCGCTCCCTAATCGTTCAAGTTGCCCAGGCGTTTCATCATATTTCGCGGAACCAGCGGCAACGAACCCAGGACCGGCATTGTCGCCTGATTGCCCAGCGACTGAGTCCCATTGACCAACTGACGGCTGAGGTCGAATCCCATCAAGAGCATCAACGGAGCAAACAGTCCGAATAGCCCCGCTGCCGCAGTGAGGGGCAGGCGACGCTTGGATTCACCGACTTGGGGAACTTGAGCCGGGCCCAGGATCGTGGTTCGCGAATTGGCTTTCAATTCGATTTTCGTTCGTTCCAATTCTTCGGCAACATGGCTGACGACCTTGTCCAAGCCAATGACTTCCGTTCGCATCATTTCGACATCAATGGTGGATCTGCCGATTTTCTTCGCTTCAGCATCAACCC
>CBIHQO010000737.1:0-3939 GCA_966211735.1 uncultured Schlesneria sp. | reverse complement strand
GGATCTTCGTCGCCTGCGGCCACCCCGCCGCCGGAACGTGGAAACAAGAGTGACTCGTGATTTGTAGCGTATTGCTCGTGACTGCCAGTCATCGGAAATGGGGTGCCAATTGCCAAGTACGACTTCGAAGTTCGCGTCTGCTCAGTCGACTGCGGCCATCTGATTTATTCTGCTCCGACGTGGGCTCCTTTTTCGGCGACGGAGCGTTTCATGAGCAGCACCAGGAATGCGAGTCCCAGGGCCAGGAGGGCGAAGATGTGGAAGACGTCGAAGTAGGCGAGCGATGAGGCTTGCTGGGCGCGGAGGTTTGCCAGGCTTTGTAAGGCCATCCGCTCGGCTCGGGGGGCATCGCCGGTTTGTTGGTAGAAGAAGTTCTGAGCCCACTGCAGGTAGCTGTTTACTGTGGGATTGAATGGGTCGATGAATTCTCCCACGCGCCAGGTGTGGAACTGATCGCGGCGTTCCTGCACGGTGCGGGCCATCGACGTACCGAAGCTGCCTCCTTCGTTCCGGAGTAAGGCGAAGAGGCCCACGGCTGCGGCGCGCATGTGGCGGGGAGTGTACATGAAGGCCGCGACGTTGATGGGGGCGAAGGCCATCCCCAGGCCGGCGATGGTGACAATGCGCGGCAGGATCGCCTGCCACGGACTGATTTCGAGGTTCATTATCGACATCCAATAGCTGCCCGCCGCGACGACGAGCATCCCCGCACCGATCAGCCAGCGGGCGTCGGTTCCTCGGCCGAGCAAGAAGCCGCAGACCAGCAGCATGCTGACCGAGGCGAGGCCGGATGGTGACATGACCAGCCCCGAGTGATAGGCGTCGTAGCCGAACAGCGATTGCAGCAGGCCCGGCAGCGACGTACTGACACCGTAGAGCGCGGAGTAAGCGAAGAAGATGATGATGCAGCACGACCAGAAGTTGCGTTCGCCCAGCGGCCGAAAGTTCACGACGGGGTTGTCTCGGCGGAGTTCCCAGATCACCAAGCCGATTCCCCCCACCAGGAAGACGAGCAGCAGCGTCTGGACCTTGCCGAACGGGTCCCACAGCCAGTCCCATTCCTGGCCCTTCGTGATGAGCACTTCCCACGCGGACATGACCAGCGCCAGAAGTCCCAGGCCGACGTAGTCGAAATTGAGCGGCTTGCGCAACAGTTCGGCTCGTTCCTGCTTGAGATAATCGGGATCCTTGACGACGAAGTAGGAGATCAACAGGGCGACGCCGCCGATCGGGATGTTGATGTAGAAGATCCAACGCCAGCTCTGGTAATCGGAGAGATAACCGCCGAGAGTCGGGCCGACGACCGGGGCCGTGAGCGCCGCGATGCCGAACATGGTCATGGCCGTTCCCTGCTTTTCGGGAGGGAAACTGTCAATCAAGATCGCCTGGCTGGAGGGCTGCAGTCCACCACCGGCGAGGCCTTGAATGATGCGGAACAGGACGATCTGCCACAGGCTGGTCGCCATGCCGCAGAGTGCGGAGGCAATGGTGAAGATGGCGATCGACCACAGGAAATAATTGCGACGGCCCAGGCGAGCGGAGAGCCAGCCGGAGATGGGCAGGATGGTGGCGTTGGCGGCGAGGTAGCTGGTGAGGATCCATTCGGCGTCGACCACTGCCGCCGACAGTTCGCCCGCGATATACCGCAGGGAGACGATCGCGACGGTCGTGTCCAGGACTTCCATGAAGGTGGGGATGATCACGGCCGCCGCGACGAACCAGGGATTGATCGCCGGGCGGCTGGTTGCGGCTGCAGTGGGGGCGGCGGCAAGTGCGACGCTGCTCATGAGGTGCTCCCTTGGCGGACGGGGGACCGAGGCGGGTCAGGGTTTGGGACCCACGGGACCTTTGGTCAGTTCGGCAAAGGGTTGCAGGACTTCCCCGGCATGTGGCCCGGTGGGGGGCTCATTGACGTACACGTAGGGGACGACCGACAGGCCGATGAACAGCGGACTTTTCTCGGGGTCGTAGTCCGTGAGTTCAATGCGGACGGGGAGCCGCTGGACGATCTTGACGAAGTTGCCGGTGGCGTTTTGAGGTGGCAACAGCGAGAGCGTGGTGCCGGTTCCCATCGTGAAGCCAGTGATGCGGCCTTCGAATTCGCGCCGGCTGCCGTACATGTCGACTTCGCAGCGGACTCGCTGGCCGATACGCTGCTTGGCGAGTTGGGTTTCCTTGAAGTTGGCGTCGATCCAGATTTCAGTCAGCGATCGCACGGCCATCAGTCCTTGCCCCACCTGGACATAGTTGCCCGGGTTGACGTTGCGGCTGGTGACCTGGCCGTCGATATCGCTGACGATGTCGCAATAGCGCAGATTCAACTCGGCCTGAGACAGATCGTCCTCCGCTTGAGCGACCTTGGCTTCGGCCTGCTTGACGGCGGGCGATTCGGGAATCAGCTTCTCGAAGATGCGGTCCAGATTCTTGTCGGGATCCTGCGAGTAAAACGCTTCTTTGACTTGCTTGGGGGTCGAACTCCACGTCGGCGGAGTGTAACCCAACTGCGTGATGCTGCCGTAAAGACCTGCCAAGGCCTCTTGTACTGTTGAGAAATTCTCATCCAGATCCTCGGGGACATCGAGAGGGTTCTTGTAATTGATAGGCAGGCCGAGGCCACTGCGTGTCTGCTGAATCGTCTGCTCGGCACTGGTGACGCGGTTGGTCGCCACATCGAGGACAGCCTTGTATTTGTCAAACTCCTGCCTGCTGATGGCGCCTTTGTCGACCAGCTTTTCGCTGCGGGCGTAGTCTTGTTCGGCGAGCAGTCGATTTGCTTCTTCGACCTTCAGTGCCGCGGCGTTGGATTTCAAGAGCTCAATCTGATTCCGCACATCTTCCATCGCGTGATCGAGCTTGAAGCGGCTGCTGCGGGCGCGTGCGGCCAGGCCGCGCGCCTGGGCCATCGCGGTTGCCAGTTCCGTTTTCGCGGCGGCCACCGCGGACTTCTTGATATTCACTTGGACCTGGTACGGTTCCTTGTCGAGCTGAGCCAGGATGTCGCCCGCCCGCACTCGCTGGTTGTTATCGACCAGGACCGTGGTGACATGGCCGGGAACGCGGGGTGCGATGAAGGTGACGTGCCCATTGACGTAAGCGTCGTCCGTGGAAACCGTGTTCAGCGCGGTCTGGATGACCGGAAAGAGAACGTATGCTGCCACCGCGACTGAGATCACAATCCCGGCCAATAGCAGTCCTCTACGGCCGGAGGTTGATGCTGGGTGTGCCGCCGGGGATGCTGGGTGGGCCGCGACCGGTTCGTTGGGATGCGGGACAGGCACTGGCGGCACGGCGGGCGGACGCGTCGTGGGCAGATCTGGAGGTGCTGGAGTCACCGCCTCGGGAAGGTGCGAACTCGTCGCGATTGAGCTTCCAGAACGCCCGTCATTTGTCGTTCCCATTCTGTGTTCCTCGTTTCGAACTACAGCAATAGACTTCGTAGTTGCCCAAGGCGCTTCGGAGATGGCGCCGACGGGCGACTGCGATCTTCAGCGGTTGTTGTTCGCGGTGACGATTCACGCGTGGTTGACTTGCTGGCGAGTGGGCACAGCTTAAAACAGGTGTGGACGGGTTGGCAAGTTTCGCGCAGTTCCGTTGCGATGACTTCGTTTCTTTTCTGTAACAATGTACTTGACGGCGGAGTGACTGCGGCGGTCGAATTGCGAACGCTGCGGTTCAACTTGATTTGCATTGCGGTGGCGGTTCAAGACTTGATTGTCAGGTAATTCAGATGATGACTGTTGCCGCGAACTGGCGTGTGATAGCGAGCGTGTGCTCGATCAGTTCGATGATCTTCTGCACATTTTCATTGGCGTTTATTGAGCTTTGTCCGGCACGTGCGATCGGGTGCACGGACGATTCATTCGGGATTGTTGTGGTTTCACTGAGCGACATGGCGATGATAGTGGCGATTGCGAATGGCGTTGTCGCCGGGATTGCCGT
>CBIHQO010000736.1:0-3943 GCA_966211735.1 uncultured Schlesneria sp. | reverse complement strand
AAGCAATGCTCGACGACTGAATCCATCGCACGTGTCTTTACCGTAACGGCCAGGAATCACCAGCATTGATCGGTCTCCATCTGCGATTCAAGGAAGCGGAGAGTGCAGCACGGCACCCCAATTCTCGTGAGATCATCAAATAGATCGGCTACCGCTGATCTATTCATTGGACTATACCGGGGTTCCGACAACAATGTCAATCAGTTGGCATCCCCGTTACAACAGTGAAATGACCGCAACCACATCGACAGCAATGCCTTGCGAACTGGCGATTCGTTTCGAATCACCTCAAATCAACATCTGGCGAACGCCTCTCTTGCCCCATCAATTCAGCTTGGAAACTCGCATTTTGACGAGCTTCGTCGGGACACCAGGCAGACATTAGGGGATTGAACCTGCCACCGGAGAGGCATAACATCGCCGTAGGTGACACTCAGATCGACATTCAGGACGAGACTGCAGGATGCCGCAAAAACTGATTATTGATGCTGATCCGGGAATCGGAGACACGCTTGCCATCGCGCTGGCATTGGCTGATCCCGATCTGGACCTGATCGCGCTGACTGCCGTTGGCGGCTGCGTTTCGCCGACTCAGGCCAGTCGGAACATGCATGCGATCGTCGAAATGCTCGACCCACCAAAGTGGCCACGAATCGGGGTCGGCCATGCCGGTCGGCTATCCCGCGAAGCCGAAGAAGGACAACTCGTCCCGGATTGGCAGCAGTTGCATCGCAATCTTAACGGCCCGGAGGGAATGGGCGAGTGGCGGCCGACCGCGGCCGACCTGCATCACACTAAAGACGCCGTGAAGTTGATGATTGAATTGTCGCGGCAATACCCGAATGAGATCGTGCTCCTCACCTTAGGACCGCTGACAAACCTCGAACTGGCCTGCGATCTCGACGCCGAATTCCTGTCACGCCTGAAGGGAATTGTCTGTTTAGGTGGCACCATCTTGACGCCTGGCGACGTGACACCCGCTGCGGAATTCAACATCTTCTGTGATCCAACAGCCGCTCGAATCGTGCTTCGCTATCCGGCCACGAAGACACTGGTACCGCTGGACGCCAGCCAAAGGGCCGTGCTGACATTTGAACAATGCGATCGTCTTGGGCTGTCGGAGACCACGGCACATGGCCGCATGTTACAACAGCTCATGCCCTTCGCCTTACGAGCACATCATCAGCACCTCGGAGTCGAAGGGATGCGACTGGCTGAAGTGACCGCGTTGGCTTCGATTGCCAGGCCCGCTCAATTCCAGCGGACGACAATGTCGGTCGATGTGGAGATCGAAGGGGAGTTGACTCGCGGGATGACAGTGTTCGATCGTCGACCTAATCCGGCCTGGCGAAAGAATATCGACGTCCTCAGCGATGTCGATGCTCAAGGCGTTCTCGATTACCTTGGCGAGATGCTCGGCAGCGAAGGAAAGTAGCCGCCGCGATTCTCAATCCGCTGGCGTCGCCAGATTCGTGTTCTGCAGGTCTGGCCCAGATCGCGCTTACATCGCACCCAATTCAGTGCCATAATATCGGTATCTGTTTTCATATCTTGCCGGTGGAGTGCCGTCGGAGCTTCCCATCGGAATTCGTAAGCCGTTTCCGGCCAATCACATCTGCAGGAAATCCAATATGGCAAGTTCTACGGAACAACCGGACAATTCCAGTCGGCCCGCGGCCACGAAAGCATCCGGTAAAGGGATGACCCACCTGGGAAAGTACCGGCTGATCAAAAAACTCGGCCAGGGCGGAATGGGCGAAGTCTACCTCGCTGAAGACACCAAGTTAGGGCGCCACGCCGCCGTCAAGGTGCTGTCCAAGCAACTGGCAGGCAAAAGCGATTTCGTGCAGCGGTTCCAACGCGAAGCGCGAGCGATGGCAAAGATGAATCACGATAACGCCGTCAGCGTCTATGACGTGGATGAGCATCAAGGGTTCCACTTTGTCGCAATGGAGTACATCGACGGCAAGAGTATGCAGAAGTGGATGGATGAACTCGGGAAGCTATCCATCGGCGATGCGCTGCATGTCGTTCTTCGTTGCTCCGAAGCGCTGATGGTGGCTCACAACCAAAGCCTGATTCATCGTGACATCAAGCCCGACAACATCATGCTGACGAGTAAGGGCAAGGTGAAAGTCGCCGACTTTGGATTGGCCAAGGCGACCGACGAAGACATGTCCATGACCCAAAGCGGCACGGGCTTAGGGACGCCGTACTACATGGCTCCCGAGCAGGCTCGCAATGCGAAACATGTCGATAGTCGAACCGACGTCTACGCGATCGGCATCATGCTCTACTACTTCGTCACAGGAAAGCTACCGTTCGCGGGCGACTCGGTGATTCAGATCATTACCAGTAAGGAAAAGGGACATTTCACGCCAGCACGGAAGTTGAACCCCGAGGTTCCCGAACGGCTGGATCTGATCATTGATAAAATGATTGCGAAGGATCTCAACGCACGCTGCAAGGACTGTGCTGAGGTGATCAAACTGCTGACCGGCCTGGGTCTGGAAAGCCCTTCATTGTCGTTCATCACCGCTCCCGATCGCGTTGTTCAAACGTCGGCTGCTACGGGCCGCGCGACCACCACCGAAGTTGCCCTTGCTCGGACGATCCAGATGCCCGCGCCGGGGCGTACATCCGCCGAGGATGCCGCTCGATCAAAGCCCGCACCAGTAGCGACCGACCAAAGCTGGATCGTGCAGTACAAGACCTCTCAAGGGAAGGACACGATTGGCAAGTTCACGACCTTGCAGATTCAACAAGCCTTCAAAAACAAAACCCTGGATCAAAAGGCCAAAGCAAAAAAGAATGTCGCCGAGCAGTTCATGCCAATCGGGTACTTCCCCGAATTCGAAAAATATGCCGAAGGTCGCGTCATTAAGGATCAAGCGGACAAAAAAGCGGGCGACATGAAGTCGGCCTACAAAGAGATCGAGCGGCAGTATGATAGGCGCGGTTGGACTCGCTGGTTCCGCAACCTGGCCTCCGGGACGTTTGGAATGATCAGTTTGGTCATCTGGCTGGGGGTAATTTTCGGCGGCATTTTTGCTCTGTGGTTTTTCCGGCAACCGCTGTGGGACGGAATGGCAGGACTCTTGAATTCCAAATAACAGAGTTTCAACAGGCAATAAACTTGCATCAATCTGGCCGCTAAATCGCCAAAAGTGGAAACGAACTATCGTCGGCCATACAATCTGCTACACACCGGAGATCTTTTCTGACGGGATGATCCGGCTGGTAACGTTGGAAACGCCCTGCAGGCAATGTCCAAAAAACTTGGCGATTGAATTGGCACAGGCGTAGCAGACGTTCGCGGTTGTGGTCCGATAAAACTGCAGAGGATTTCAATGCCTCGGTTTGCGATTGGAGATCCTCCAATCGACAACAGGAATTGCTCCGGTACCGTGCCAGGGAGTCGATTGCGATGGTTCGCGAAGTCTTAGTTTTAGCGAATCGCTCGCTCGCGTTCGGATTCGTCTTCGTTCTGGTCGGCCTGGCGTCCGATGCAGGCGAGATCCGGCTGAAGAACGGGACCGTCCTGAAGGGAAACCTATCCCTGATGGACAAGATGGGAGGCAGTACCACTGCCGTCGGTCGCAGGTTGGTCGCCAAAGACGCGACGCCAAACCCTCAGAATATCATTCTCGTCGACAACGGCTGGCAAAAGTACTATGTACCGAGACGACAGATTCCTGATAACGAGGTCGACAAGGATATCATTCCGTCAAACCCACAGACGTTTGTCATCCCCTTGCCCAAACACACTCAGGGGCGTGTGATCGCGTCTGTTGGATCTGTCGTCGGTGTCACCCCTTTCGACCCGTATGGCCACCGGACGATATCTCTCATGTCGGCCAAGGGACGACTCGATGTGGTGCAAGCGGTCAGTCGCATTGAGCCAGATCATGTTGTTCTCGATGCCGTGAATTACAACTGGCAG
>CBIHQO010000735.1:0-3952 GCA_966211735.1 uncultured Schlesneria sp. | reverse complement strand
GGCTCGGCGGGAGCCTCGCCCGCCCAAAAGCAAACTCGCCGTCTTGTCGCTGACATCGCGCCGTCATCACTTATTCTGCGAGCAAAATCGTGCACGGTCATTTAGCGCCGAGGCCTAAGACTCGGGTTTATTCCATCGTTATGCGGCGTTCGGTACTTCTTTTCGTGGGCCTGCAGATCGCAGCCCCAGCACCGCGAAGATGCTGACTGCCATCAGGGCCGCCGCAAACCAGTAAGGGATGGCAATGCCCAGCCCGCGTTGCAGCGACAAGCCAGCCAGCGGCCCCACGATTCGCGCCATCGATGACATGCTCTGCCCGATTCCCATCAGTTCGCCTTGTTCATCGGCTCCAGAAGTTAAGGAGAGCAGCGAGAGCAGAGCTGGCGTAGCACACGAATAGCCGATGACGACGATGGGCAGCACGCCGAACAACAACGCGATTGACGTTTGATGGGATGCGACGGCGATCAGCATCAGGCCCAGCGTCATCAGGAAGACGCCGATCATCGCCATGCGGAATTCGCCCAGCTTCGGGATCAGTCGCCGAACGAGCAACCCTTGGCTAAGCGTCAGGATAAAGCCGATGTAGGCAAACACCAGGAAATTGGCGCGATCGCTCAGGCCGTGTCCTCCAGAATCGCCCGAAACAAATGCCGCCCCGAGCAAGGGACCGAAGGTGAACCCGATACCGAAAGCGGCGCCGATTAACGCCATCCCTTTGCCACGCGATTTTTCATCGGTGCTGTCGGCAATATAGGCCTGTGCGGTCGAGATGGTCGCCCCGGAAATGCCTGCTCCAATTCGCGTGATAAAGAGCCAGACGAGCGGATTGAGTCCCAGGATTGGACCGCGATTGCCCCATTGAGTGACGACGGCGAACAAGAAGTACGCCACCGTCGACCCCGCCAAACCGACAAGCAACACAGGTCGACGGCCGATGCGGTCCGACAGTCGGCCCCAGAGCGGCGCGAACAGAAACTGCATCAGCGAGAACGACGCCATCAATCCACCCAGTATAGCGCCTCGCCGCCAATCGTGAGTGGCTTCTTGTGCGACACCCCCCAGATGTTTGGTGAGCAGCGAGAGCGTGCTTTCAAACTGAGCGAACGCGAACGTCGTAAGAAAAATCGCGACCAGGATAAGCGCGTGCGAACCGCGCGTCATCGCTCGCAGCCCGGCCATCAGATTGAACAGGTTGCCGCGACGCTTCGGTGTCTCTCCCGGCCGCAGCGACTCGGGCAGGACCATGAATCCATAGAGGAATGCGAGTCCAGAGAGTACAGCCGCGACATATCCCGGTGCCGCGCTCGGTGCCGCAGCAGCGAAAGCGGCTGACGTGGACTGAATATCAGTAGGGAGAAAATGTTCGCCGTACCGAGGCAAAAGTGGCAAGACGATGCCGAAACCAAGCAAGTCGATGAAAACGGTAACGAAGATGACCAGCAGCGGTTTTCGAGACGAGGGCGAAGCACTCACGAGAGCAAAATTCCTTCCAGGGCAAGCAGAGGCGTCCGAAGGCTGCCGATTCTAGACGTCAAGCTTCCCTATGAACACTGTGCCGCCTGAATTACGGGGAAATCCAATGGGTGACCGTCGTTCTATCAGGCAATGGCGATCATTCGAGCTTCCGTGTTATACTAATCGCCGGGCCAGAAAGACGAAGTTACCGAGGAACATGCGGATGAAGTGTGACACGTTCGGCACTTATTTACTGGTACTTGCCAGCACTTTGTCGCTGGGTTGCGCGAAGTCGGTCACGCCGACTCAGACGTCGACCTCGGACAGTTCCGCGAATCAGGTTCTGGCAGCGGATTCGAAACCTGCGGGTGAATCGGACTCGAAACCAAAACGCAAACCGATCAAGCCGATCGAAATTAATACCAGCGGTTCGGCGGGCACGACGACGGCTGCCGACACCGGTGAGCGAGTCGAATCGGCACGTGTGGCGCTGAAGCCGCTGCAGATTCTGATCGGCAACTGGAACGGAACGTCTCGCAAGGCGATGCTCGACCAGCCGAATTGGGTTTGGGATCTGAAGACCGATCCGAAGCAACCGGCCATTCGGATCAAATCTGAAAAGGGTCAGTATGTTCGCGACGGCCGGCTGACCTTCTCACCCGCATCGCAAGAGTATGAATTCACGGTGACCGATGGTGACGGGAAGAAACGTGTTTTCCGCGGCAATTTTTCGCAGGAAGTTCAAGACGTTGCTGGCGACGACAAGAAGCTGCAGCGAACTTACAAGCTGGAACTGACCGAGCCCAATCCAGACGCCGACGGCGAACAGTGGCGAGTTGTCATCAATCAACAGGAGAACAACCGCTACATCCTGGAACTCGATCGCAAACGCGGCTCCAGCCCGTTCCTGCGAATTGACACGATCAATACTCAACGCGAAGGGACATCGTTCGCCTTGAGCGATACCGATTACGGCGAGAAGACCTGCGTGGTGTCACAGGGGTTGGGCACGACCTCGGTCAGCTACATGGGGAAGTCCTATTGGGTGTGTTGTTCGGGCTGCAAAGCGGCGTTCGAGGATGATCCTGCGAAGTGGGTCGCGAAGTTTGAAGCGCTGACCAAGGACAAAATGTCCAAGTAAGCCGACAGCTTTCAAGTGGTGCCACTGCGACGATATTTCGATGTGCCGAGATTGTTGAATGAATCCCGCCGAACAACCCGAACATTGGTCCCGCGAGACATTGACGGAATGGCAGTTGGTTCGGCTGCGAGAAATGCTGACGGCGATTGTGCCTCGAAATCCCTGGTGGACCGCCAAGCTGTCCGAAGCCGGGATCGACCCTGGATCGATCAGAACGCTCGATGACTTTCGACGGCTACCAATCACTTCGAAACATGAATTCGCCGCAGATCAAGTGGCGTTCCCTCCTTATGGACGGAATCTGACTTACCCCGTCACGGACTACTCGCGCCTGCATCAAACATCGGGCACGACCACCGGGCAGCCCTTGCGCTGGCTCGATACACCTGCGAGTTGGAACTGGCTGCTGGATTGCTGGACGATCATCTATCGGCTGATGAACCTGCGACCCGACGATCGCTTGTGCTTCCCTTTTTCGTTCGGCCCCTTCCTGGGTTTTTGGGCAGGATTCGAAGGGGCGTCACGACAGGGCAACCTGTGCCTGGCGGCAGGCGGGATGAGCAGTGAGGCGCGACTGAAGCTGATTCAAGAGAACCAGGTCACGATGCTCGGCTGCACTCCGACTTACGCGCTGCGTCTTGCAGAAGTCGCTGCCGAAAAGGGCATCGATGTCGCCAACAGTTCAGTGCGGGCGATCCTTGTGGCAGGCGAACCGGGCGGCGCGATTCCGTCCGTTCGGCAGCGAATCGAATCCGCCTGGGGAGCGCGAGTCTTCGATCACTGGGGCATGACCGAAATCGGCCCACTGGCAAGTGAGCCTGACGACGACCCGGGGAACTTGACGGTTCTGGAATCGCAGTGCATCGCCGAAATCATTGATTTCGAGACCGGTCAACCCGTTACCGCCGGCACGCCCGGTGAACTGGTCATCACCAACCTGGGTCGCGTTGGAACCCCCGTGATTCGCTATCGAACGGGCGACCTGGTGGTCGCAGATCCAACGCCGCATTCTTCAGGTCGCGTCTGGCTGCGACTAAAGGGAGGGATCCTCGGCCGAACGGATGACATGTTGATCGTCCGTGGCAACAACGTCTTCCCCGCCAGCATTGAAGCGATCGTGCGCGAGTTTCCCGAGATCACCGAGTTCCGCATCGTGGTTTCGCGCCATCGCGAGATGAACCACGTCAAACTGCAGTTGGAACCGATCGCTCAATTGTCCGAAGCCGACACGGCTAACTTGGTCAAACGCCTCTCGAAGACGATTAAAGAGCGGTTGCAGTTCCAGGCCGAAGTCACTGCAGTCCCGGCGGGATCGCTGCCAAGGTTTGAAATGAAGGCGAAGCGACTGATTCG
>CBIHQO010000734.1:0-3955 GCA_966211735.1 uncultured Schlesneria sp. | reverse complement strand
CTGGCAACAGGTCAGCCCCCTTTCGATGGACAGAGCGCTCTCAAGATTTTGAAAGCTCACGCTTACGACGATGTCGTGCCGCCGTCTCATTTGCTGCCCGTTCCTCACGACTTTGAAGAAGTCGTCCTCCGCTGCCTCGAAAAGCATCCCACCGACCGCTATTCAAGCGCCGACGAACTCGGACAAGCACTGTCAGAGTGCGAAGACGCCACCGAATGGGACGGCAACAACGCGAGAGTCTGGTGGGCGGAACACACACGCCCGTCGGATTGAAGAGCTGTCTTCAATCTACAGGTGATCGTCTATCAACGGTGAATTGTTCCATTAGGAGTACGACCTTTGGAAACTTACTCTTTCGGAGTGATCAGCGATTCTTTCGTGATGGTCTTTCGATAGCGGACCCAATCGAAGGGCTCGATCGTCAAGCCTTCCAAAAACAACGAATCAGGAAGAGCTGTCGTCACCTTCTCTCCAGAGATCCAAAGAGGTTCATTTATCCTGATTTTCTTATCAGCTATCCACCCTTTGGTTGGGTAGTTCTTTAAGTAGAAGATTTGATTCACAGTTCGAGGTAAGCGGTGTTGCATGGCAGCTTCGTTTTGACGCTCCAGGACGGCAGTCGAATCATCAACGACCATCCGAACGATGAAGGAATCGTACGCACGTCCGATGTCTCCCGAATCCCAAAGATACCGACTCTTATATTTGGCAATACCACCGATGTGTTCGTTCAGTACGATACCGATGAACGGAGGGTCGTTCCTCGCTTCCAATGAATCGAGTGACTTTTCCATCTCACGCTGCTTCTGGACCGCTTTTTCCAGCTCCGGTGCTGCAAGAGCGTCGTTTCCCTGCTGAGCCTCGGCCAGATCTCTCTTTCGGCGAGTGACCTCACGAACGTATGAGTCGATCAGTAGTGGACGATGCCAATAGGGGAAGTTTTCATAGACGATTGCACCTCTTGGTAACTTTGGAGGCGCCAAGAAATCAGCTTCCGCTTCAACTTGACATCCAAGGGCAATCAACAGCGGCAACAGAGTAAGCGACATGCTCCGAGCTCCTAAGTGACAATCGCTCTTAATCGACATTCAATGCAAAGGACGGAACACTTCAAACAAACGAAGCCACAATCGCATTCGAAAGCCGTTGGAACGGTGCCCCATTGGGGTCCAGCGGTTGAGTCGATAAAATCAGAACGAACGATTGGCGCTCGGGATCGATCCACAACACTGTCCCTGTTGCGCCCCAGTGCCCGTAGGTGCTGGAACTGACCAGGTCGCCGAACGTATTCGCATGGTTGGCCCATTGCTTCCGCCACCCGAAGCCCCAAGGGCGGAATCGACGATCCTCCTCGGGAACATCTTTCATCGCAGTGAGCTGATTGGTGATTGATGCATCGATGGTGGCGGTGGATAGCAGTTGACGGTCACCAACGCGACCGTGGTTTAACATCAACTGTGCGAACTGGCCGAGATCGGCTGGGGTGGTCAAGAGTCCTCCCCAGGGGGCACCGAGTTGTCGCCAGTAGCGGCTGTTCCAGTTCCAATCAGTGGCTTCCACTTGATCGACAGGGACACGAATCTCGGCAATTCGATCGGCAACTGGCGGCGTGCCTTCGAACCAATCATTGGGAGCCCCCAGGCGAGTCTCTTTCATCCCCAGCGGCAGGAAGAATTCTTGCCTTAAGAATTCAGCGCAAGTCTGGCCAGAGATCTGTTCGATGATGGCTGCCAGTACCGCAAAGCCCATGCTCTGATATTGGACGGAACGACCTGGAGGAAAGTCAGGAGCAATCGCGCACGTCTGCTTCACGAAGTCTGCGAGAGAAGCATGCGCCTGCCGCAACTCGGCATTGTTCGTCAGCATGTCGGGCAGGCCGGAAGTGTGAGTCAGCAGGTTGCGAATCGTGGTGCCATATTTTCCTTGCTTCCCAAACTCGGGAAGGTAATCGGAGACTCGATCATTCAGGGTCAACTGGCCTCGCTCAACCAGCAGCATTGCGCCCATCGCCACAATCGGCTTCGTAATCGACGCGATCAGGAAGATGGCATCATGATGCAGCCGCGGCGAATTCGCGCCGACACGTTGTCGACCGAAGAACTGCACTCCCGGCGTCATCCCGTTCCTACCAACGAGCACTGCAACTCCGGGAACTCGGTCCGTTCGGTCCGTCCAATCGCGGACGACAGCCAACGCGGTATTCCAGCGATGAGGATCAAGGCCGCATTGCTCTGGAGTTGCTGTCGTTAACAAGTTCATTGGAAGTTACTGACTTTGTAGGAGCGTGTCGGCCGTCCCGGATCGGGCAGCGAACCAAGTTCAAAATGAACAAGCCCGCCAGTAATCGCCTAGACTACTCGCGGGCATCATCGGATCACAAGTTCGAGCAAGCTGCTCGATCACGGTGATTTCGCGGGGGCGGGAGATGCTTGTCCCGGTGCTCCTGCTGATTGCGGATGGAGTACAAACAGCATTCGGAGGGCACGACTGTTGTTGGCATCATTCGCGGCAACTTTTTTCGAATTGCTGACCGAGACCTGCGAGCGAGGTTCCGCGCGAAATGGATTCACTTGCGAGGTGACGGATTGATTAGGGATCGCTGTGTTATTCACCACCAGTGAATTGTTCAAACGAATATAGTCATATCCTGACTCATTGCGGGTCAACGGATTGGATTGCCCCTGATTCTCTGCGGTACGTCCGGCTCGCTGAGAGAAATCTGCTTTGCTTTTTTCGCGTCCTGAATTCGCAATTTGCTGACGCTTCTGGTTCTCGGATCCGTCTCGATTGCCCCCAAACAATCCATTGGAATTTGCGATCGGATTCGTCATGGGCGAATTCGCGAAACCATTTCGTTGTGCATAGGCCTCCAGCACCACTTGAGCTTCCGGCATATCCGAATCGGATTCCGCAAGACCTTCTGATTGCTCAGGCTTCGTTTGTTTGTCAGCAGGCGCACGACGATTGGCAATATTCTTTTGCTGAGCTTGAGGTGCGGCCTCTTCGGCTGCAGTGGCCAACTGCAATGGCGCCAGGGCAGTCCAGTTGGAAATCAAGTCTCGGTGTTGGTCCACGTCTTTCAATGTCTTCGCCAGCTTATCACCATCTGCACGGATATAAATCATGACCAAATCATCTTGCATTGGCCGAGCATCATTGTTGACGGACCTCGCCTCGATCGAGTTCTTCTTCAGCAGGACTTGTACTGTCTCCGCCCCACGATCGATATCGACGACTTCAAAATAGACAACCGCGACGTTGCTGTCTGGATCTGCTGGCTGTGGCGTCACAACGTAGACCTTACCTTCCCGCAGCCCGCGCAAAAACTCGTCGTTCGACTGCCCGAGTTCGTTGAAGCCGAAGGCCTGCGTGTCAGATCCTGCAGTTTGATTCGCGCCCGCCATTGCAGCGGAATCCGTCGTCGCCACTGATACTGCAGGTGGCCCCAATGCCTCTCGTTCTGACAAGCTACGTGCGCGTGACATGAAATTCGGAGCAGGCGCAGTTGAGACCTGTTTTGCGGACCTGTCAACTTCCTGATCTAATTTTAGTTCCGTTCCGATTGATCCAGCTGCACCGGACTTCTGCGATAGCATCTCACGATTGTCCATGGCGACCATCGGTTCCGCAGGCATTGCGGCATCGGGTCGCGCTGGAGCGGAGGCCATTTCAACACGCAGCCCCGTCGAAAGCGGCGACCTTGCTTGCTCGTCAGTGTGATTGCTATTCAACGCAATAATCAAACACATCGCTGCCGCCGTGATCGCGGCCCCGGCGAACCCGGCTTTCCAATCTCGCCAGACATTTTGCGTCGAAGTTTTGGTCGGCGAGGTCGGCGACGGCAGCGGAGGCAAGGGAATCAGGTTGGTCTGGCGCAAGACATTCGCAGCCAATTCGACCGGTGCGGCCTCTCGGGGAAATGAATGCAGCAGAGCCGACAATTGCGCGGTCTCGT
>CBIHQO010000733.1:0-3970 GCA_966211735.1 uncultured Schlesneria sp. | reverse complement strand
TGGATGCGATTGCGGCCGAACACAAATTGTCCTGGCGCTACGACGACGAAGTCATTCAGGTGACATCCGCCGAAAAAGCCGACGAGCGAATGTCGATTCGCGTCTACGACGTTCGTAAGAAGGTTGGTCCCAACAACCCCGTCACCGTTTTGATGCTGAACTTGATCGGCAACAAGGATCTGGGCCCCTGGCAGGCGAAAGAGGGCTCGGGCGCTGGCATCATGCCCTTCGGAGACAATCTCGTGATCCGCCACAATGGTGAGGGCCATGCGAAGATCGCGAAGTTGTTGAAGTAATCACTAAAGGGAACTTGATCACTTGCGCGGTCAAAAGGATAGGAAGAATTCAATTCGGCGATCATGTCCAAGAGTGAACAAAGATGAACATGGATTTCCCACTGTCGGAAGACTTCGCATCTGACTTCGCAGAGATGTTACGAATCGCAGATGAGCTGAAACACGAATCTGATCGCGGGGTGGTGCTCATCGTCGCTGCGTTCCTCGATGAACAATTGGAAATGTTACTGACCCGGCACTTCATCGACGATCCGAAGATAGCTGCGGAACTGCTTTCATCGGGAAGCGGTCCATTGGGCTCATTTTCCAGCCGCATGAAGCTGGCATATTGTCTGGATCTTATTCATCCACAACACTACAAAGACCTTCAAGTTATTCGCAAACTGCGTAACGAGTTTGCACATTCACACATTCGCGTCAGCTTTGAATCCGACCGGATTCGTGATCTCTGCGCGAATTTGAGATTTATGGATTTAGTCCCCAATTTGGCGGCACAAATGGATTTCTCATCTGTATTCGGCAATCCTGAGACCACTCGAAACCAATTCATTGCACGTGCCATTGCACTGTTTTGCGGACTCTCGTTGCGAATTGGTATGAGCGCTGCCGGCGAAATCGACGCGATTCGCTTTATAGAACGAGACATGAAAACGACCGGGGGCGCATATTTTCAGAAATTGATCGACGAAATGGAGAACGAGTAAATCAGTTATCCTGCCCCGGGGGGTGACTAAGAAGATTGTATTTCCGAGGATCCCCATGGACGCCGAGCGATTGCCCTTCATAATTCGTGAGATTTATAAATGCGTTGCTGAATTGGAAGCGATGTTCCCAGGTCGTCATTTTACTCCAGATGGACATATGGTCGGGAGTATTGGTGAGGCGATTGCGGCTCATTACTATGGATTCGATGAGCTATTCGTCGCATCTAAGCTTAGCCACGATGGCCGCGTTGGGGACAGACTTGTGCAAGTGAAAGCTACACAGAAAAAAGGGATTGCGATCAGCAGTGAGCCGCAACATCTGTTGGTATTCAAGCTTCACAAAGAGGGAAGTTTCGACGAGATCTACAATGGTCCAGGAGATCGGGTCTGGGCTCTGGTGAGCGGAAAGCAAATCCCAAAGAACGGCCAATACCAAGTCAGCGTAGCCAAATTGATGAGATTGATGTTGGATGTCCCTGAGGCATTGCGTTTGCCAAGAGTTCATGTGTAGCGCGACGCGCGAATTGGGCTCTCCGTCCTCGGACTGCATCGCGCCCCGTTCTGCGCGAGATTGGTAGCACCTAAAAACCTCGTCACCGGCGCACTCGCCAATCGCCCGTCTTCACGCCACAATCATGTGACTGTACCGCCCGCTGGAGATCATTCGCGGCTCGGTGCCTTGTGCCAAATCATTTGTTAAGCGAGATGCTGATGACTGCTTCTGAATCGACCGTTGAACATGTTCTTGTTGTCCCCACGCTGCTGTTCAAGGAACTCGGGTACTTCCAAGGGTTCAACGCCAATGTGGACCGCTACCTGACGACGTTGCTCGATCCGGCTCACACCAGCTTTCGGCCACGGAACGAGGTCGAAGAGGATCCTAGCTACAAGCAGTTGATTCCCTACTGCATTTTCATGCACGATGGCAAAGTCTTTAACTACCGCCGCGGCAAGGCGGGGGGCGAAGGACGGCTGCACAGCAAGCGATCTGTCGGAATCGGCGGACATATTTCTTCGACCGACCGGATGCAGGGCGATCGCCGCTACAACGAGGCGATGCATCGCGAGATTTCGGAGGAAGTGTTTCTGGACGCAGGGTTTAGCGATCGTTGCGTCGGCTTGATCAACGATGACGAGACCCCCGTCGGCCGTGTCCATCTGGGGATTGTCCACATTTTTGATCTCGACTCCGCAAAAGTTCTACCACGGGAAGAGTCGATCTTAGAGACAGGATTCGCACAACCCGCAGAATTGCTACAGGCTCGCGATCAGTTTGAAACCTGGTCGCAAATCTGTCTGCAGCATCTCATTGGCTAAGAGTGGTCATGGTGTCCAGCCTGACTGCTTGAAGAGCGGTCACGCCTGTCGGTGCTTTGGATGGCATCAACATCGGGTCAGCAGGCGGGAGATTGGCGAATCGCTTTTCAAAGGAGTGAACAGCGATGGACATGCATTGGACTCGACGAGCAGTAGTTGGCGCCGCGTTGTCGGCTGTCGCAGCCCCCGCCATGATGGGCGTTGCCGCCGCACAAGAGAAAGCAGTCGCAGGATCTGCGACTGCTCCCGCCGCCAAAGGAAAACTGACTGACCAGTCGCTGGGGACCCTGCTGAAAGCGATGGGCCTGGAAGCGAAAGCGACCGAACTGCGATACGACTTTGCGTTCAAGTCGACGATCGAGGACGCAGAATGGGAACTGTCGATGTCGACCGTGATGAGCCAGGATGGCAGCTCCATCTGGATCATGGCCTGGCTGGATGAACTCCCCAAGTCGGCGGCCGACGTTCCACGAACCGCTTTACTGCGACTGCTGTCGGACAACGATAAGCTCGGCAAGGGGAAGTTCTTCGCCTACATCGCTCCAAACCGGCGGTTTGTGCTGCAGCGAGTGATTCCCAATGAAAACATCACCGCCGCGACGTTCCGCGCCGCCTTGGATGACCTCGGTCAATCCGTTGTGGGAACACACGCTCACTGGTCTGTCGCCAACTGGGCGTCCACGACAAGTGAAGATCCCGCGGCTGCGGCCCGCACCGCAGCCCCGATTAAGGGGAGCACGCCACAGGCTCCCGCGGCCGGAGCGGCTCGACCTGCAGCCACCACACCGTCAACAACTCAAAACCAATCGGCCAAGCCGCTGCAGTCGGCTGTGAACGATTCCAAGTTCGGCTCGGTTCCCAAGAAATAGCTTCGGTTCTCTTAACGATGCCCCAAAAAAACAAGCCCGCATGCCAATTGGCTGCGGGCTTTGTTGTTGTACGAATTCGGATCTGATCTGTCTGATCTGGTCCATTTCACCTCGGGCTTTTGGGGTAGCCTCGTTCCGCATCTTTGCGAACCATTTCGTCCAAGACAATGGGATGCAGATTGATGCTACGGTCTTCGGCTGGAGTATAGTGGCGACGAGCCCAAGTTCGCATGCGCATCTCTTCGACGGGGTCAACATCGAAGGTACGTTCCTGCTCCAAGACTGCCTGCGAGTTCACGATTCCTCCTCCTCTGCGTCACGGTACCAGATTCACTTTTCAAAGAGCTCCGCGGAAGTTTTGCCCCCACGACTCTGATGGTATCTTCGCGGAATATGGCTGCAACCAAAAAAGAGAGCCGCCGTCATTTTTCACGGAAAATATCTGACCAGACCGTGAAATTGGCTTGACGTTGGTGGCTGCGTAAGATTGGTGGGCGCCGCAACCTGTGCTACCAAGGGACTTCCATCAGATTGACGATCTGTTTCGCCAACTGATTCACCGCGGTCTGAGTCGCAGTGGCCTGCGATTGGCCGAGTTCCGGCGCGAAGCCAGCTTGTGCCTGCAGCGGAATCGCTTCAGGAGCGACCGGAACCTCTTGCTCTGCAAGGATTTGCCCTGTTCGCAGATTCTTCCAGGTGACTCGCACCATGATCGACAATTGGAGCTGACGTGGATCGTCTTGGGCGTCTTCACCCAGGACGTCCTTACGAACCTGCACGATCC
>CBIHQO010000732.1:0-3971 GCA_966211735.1 uncultured Schlesneria sp. | reverse complement strand
CTGCGAGCCGCAGCTCCTCCTCGACGCGCGCGCGCTCCTCGGAGGCGGCGATCTGGGCGGCCTGGAAGATCCCGTAGTCGTAGTAGCCCTTGATCGTCGCGAGGGCTCGCACCATTTCGCGGTTGCCCGAGCAGAAGCCGATGCGCCAGCCGGCCATGCTGAAGCCTTTGCTCATCGTGGTCAGCTCGACACCGACATCGATCGCCCCCTCCGATGCCAGGAAGCTGGGAGCGTGATAACCGTCGAAGCAGATGTCTGCGTAGGCAAAATCGCTGATGACCAGGAACTTGTACTTCTTGGCCAGCGCGACCAGATCGTCAAAAAACTTCTGCTCGATGCACGTTCCCGACGGATTGTGCGGGAAGTTGGCGACAACCAGCTTCGGCTTGGGATACAGATGTTCGCAGGTGTAGGCGACGTTCCGCAGGAATTCGGAAGGATCCCGTACGTCGAGGGCGATCACATTGCCGGAGGCGAGCATCACCGAATACGCATGAATCGGGAACGTGGGGGCGGGGACGATCGCCGTGTCGCCGGGACCCATCAGCGCCAGGCACATGTGACTGAACGCCTCTTTGCTCCCCAGGCAGGCGATGACTTCATCGTCGCCGTTCAGCTTGACGCCGTACTTTCGATCGTATCGCTTGGCGACTTCGCGACGCAGGCTGGCGATGCCGTTGGCGACGGAATAGCGGTGGTTCTTGGGGTCGAGCAGCGCTTCCGTCATCTTTTCGGTGATCTGCGGGTCGGGGGCATCGGTGGGATTGCCCATGCCCAGATCGATCACGTCGACGCCGGCAACACGCTGCTGGTACTTCAGCTTGTTGATTTTGCCGAACAAATACGGAGGCAGTCGCTTCAGGCGATCGGCCACCGAGATGGAAAATGGATTGTCGGAAAACGGGATTTCGGATTCGTTACGCATCAGCGTCTCTCGTTCGGTTCGTCCAAAGGGAATAGGGGACTTCGCCTGATTGTATCGGCGTGATTCTATCAGACAGTGAATTCTGTCGAAAGTTCGGTCTGGGAGGCTCCTGTCGTAGGACGGTTTTCCAAACCGTCACTCTTCGCCGCGTTCGATGAACCACGAAGGCAACGGTTTGGAACACCGTTCTACAAGGAGAAAAGGCCACGTCAAACGCAGCACGGCGCGTTGCCGGATTGCCGCAACGCGCCGTGGGAGAGTTCTGCGCCAGCGAACGTCGTCAGACATTCAAGCTGTTCGGTCACTTTCAGTTGCGAGCCGCCCGCGGTGGGGCACCCGTCGTGGCCGTGGCCGGTCTCACAGGTCGCGTTCCTGCGGCACCAGCCTGGCTGCCATCGCCCGGGCCGGCCTGGCCACTCACGGGGATCACCGTGCCGGGGCCGGTCGTCGTCTGCGCGATGTAGTTGTCGACGCGAGTCTGTTCCTTGATCTTCTTGAAGGTTTCGCCGACCGCTTGTTGAGTCTTCGATTCCTTCAACTCGTCGTACAGAGCATCGCGAACTTCTTCGATATCGGTCACGACCGGGGTCGTGCGGCCTTCACACTTCAGGATCACGTAGCGGCCCTGGCCAAGGTCGATCACGCCCGAGATACCGCCTGGCTTCAGATCGAAGGCGGCTTTTTCCAGGTTTTCAGCACCCGTGTAACGTGGGATCGGAGGGACCTGTCCACCCAAAGCGCGGCTGTTGGGGTCGATCGAATGATCCTGAGCCATCTTCTCGAAGTTTTCTGGATTCTTGCGAACCTGTTCCCAGACTTCGTTCGCTCGGCGGAGATTATCGAGCATGATCACGCGCGCTTTGACCCGTTCGCCATAGTTACGATCAAACGATTTCTGGATATCGACTTCGGCGATCTCCACCGTTTCGCCAGCCAGTTTCTTCAGAGCCAGCATCGGCCAGATCACACTGGTACGGTACTGCATCGGCGTGATGTTGCGTTCGCTCTGCAGCATCTGCAGGTATTGATTGACATCGAGCTTGAATCGTGCGGCAACGCGAGCAATTTCCGCAGAGACTTCCTGCTCGGTGACGGTGATATTTTCCTTTTCGCAGGCCTTCAGAATGATCGTGCGATGGATCATGTCGTCGAGGACTTCACGGCCGTAACGTGAGACGCATTCCTTGGCCAGCGCCTCGTAGCTGATCGTCTCGTTGCCAACTTTGGCCATCGGACGGGGAGCCTGAGCCGGGGCACCGACGCGGGCGGTTCCCGCGGTTCCATCGGCAGCCTGACCAGCGGGAGCGCGGAAGTACTGCATCAGCAGACCACCGGCGACAACAGCCATGGCCGCACCACCAAAGATCCAAATGATTCGTCGTTTGGGCTTCGCGTTGTTCGCCGTGACGTGCGTCCCTGCAGTCATGATAGATTCTCTCCGCTCCGAATTTCCAAACATACCGCGACCATGCCGTCCACGATCGATGGGCGTCGGGGTTGTAGGAATCGGCAGAAATTGCGTCAAGGGGAAGTTGGAGGGAGATGAAAGTGACGAGATGAAAGTCGCGAGGAAGGAAAGCAGCTGGTTGTGCAGCAACGATTTCTCTGTTCTCCCTCGTTACTCGTCACTTTCATCTCGTCACTCACAAAAAGAAAAAGCCCCGCGTGTTTTCGCGGGGCTTTTCCGTTTTGGGGTTCGATCAGTCGTCGTAGTCGACAACAATTCGGCCGTTGTGAGTGACGACGTTGACAGCGTATTTGCCGTAGTCGTAGCGAGTCTTGTTGCCGTTGCGGGTCACGCAGACGTTGGGGCAGCCACAGGCGGGAACGCAGATTTCGACGTTCACACAGGGACGCACGGTGCAGCCGCAGCGATCGCGTGGTGTGCAGGGATCAGGAACTTGAACGATGATCGGAACAGCACAGGGGGCGATGTTGCGAGTCGCGCGGTACTTCACGCAGGAAAACAGCGTGGGGTTCGAAACGGTCACCACAGGCAACTGACCGACTGGCCCGTTGTACTGGACTTCGTTCGAAAGCGGGGTTGGCGAGCCATTCAGCGGAGCTGGCATCGGCAGATCCGGTGCGTATGGCTGCGACAGCAGCGTCGGGCCGCTCAATGAAGGGGCTCCGAGCGTCGGACCGGTCTGGGCTCCAAACCCGACTGAGGCGACCATGGCCAAACCAAGACTCAAACTGGCACACAAACGATTCATTCCATCACTCCTTCGCTTGGATCGCGACTTTTATCTCCGTAATCAGCCGCCATCCAGAAACAAACACCAAGAAGAGTTCCAGTGACCAAGGCCGCCAGAACGCTTCATCACAAGTCCATCTTACGTTTCGGTGTCACCTGAAGTGGTAACAAAAATCGCAAAAAGTCTGTCAACCCCAAGTGGGATGCCTCGGGTACAAATAGTGGCTTACCACGGCGCACACAAGGGTCAGCCCGCAAATTCTCTTTAGTCCCCGTAGATTTACAAATGCTTATTCCTGCATGGATAATGGGCTGCAGGCAAAACCATCGACGAACAGAATCAAATGTCGCACGGTACATCTACCAGTCACTTCAAAATGCCAATTGCGATGACTGGAGAGCTCAAGCATAATTGGAAATCTGCGGGTTGGTCGCCAAAAAACTGTTTTGGCAGCGAAATCCAAAACACCATGACGACTGCTTCCGAGGGGGATTCGCGAATGTGGAGTTTCAGCAACAACCGTCGTGGTGAATTATCAACATGGCGAACTTGGTCGGTCGCCGCCCTGCCGGTGATCACGCTGGCGTCGCTCGTCGGCTGCGGTGGGTCGCCTCCGCCGAAGGTTGTCGTTCAGGAGGAAGTCTCGGGCAAACCTGCTCCAAGAATTGACCAAGTTGCTGCGGCTGCTCCTGCTGAAAAAGCTCCGAAGAAAAAAGAGAACGAAATCCCGTACGACGCGTTCTTCGACAATCCGTTGGAAGTTGCCGCCACTCAGGGCAACGTTGCTGTCACGAACGTCGGCCCACCGAAGAACGCAGCACCGGACATGGAGAAGGTAAAACCGGAGG
>CBIHQO010000731.1:0-3980 GCA_966211735.1 uncultured Schlesneria sp. | reverse complement strand
ATGCCGCTTGCTGGAGTTCCGGACAACCAATCCGCGACTCAGCAACGGACCGTCGAAGTGCCGCTCATTGGCGGTGTCGCCGCGCCTTGGCAAGGTGCCGGGCTGGACCGACGAGTAGCGCCGGTTGAACGTCTATCGACGCTGATCATCCGGCGCCGGGTGTCTGGCACGCGGAAGGATTCCTGAAAGGATGGTGCCGCCGTGCCAATGCCTCAGGCATACCCGTCCTGCAAACCATGGCCAAGACGCAGCAGTCGCACCGCACCGGCTTGCTTAACCTCCAGCGGACCCATTGAAAGAATGAACAACAAAATCGGCGCTCTTCATCCACGCGCTTACGTCTACAGAAACTACGAACACCGTTGCAACTCATCTCCCCAAATAGACGGATGAACCGAATGCGTGCGACCTGTTCACAAAAAACTTAGATACATTCTGTCTTGAGATATATCCGCGATATGTTACGATCTACAACAATCGACAATCTCCAAGCAGGGTGCCTTGCTGCTTCGTTGTTTGTCGATGTTCGATGTCCGTTTAGCCTGCGGAAAATCCCTCGCAATTTGGATTCCTGATTTAGTCCAATTTGGCGACGCTGCCGTTATTGTTGTTGCTCTCGTCATTTCTCTCACGTGGAGGTGGTTGCATGCGGGCCCGTCGTTCCTTAACCTCAACATCTGGACGTAAGGGGTTCACCCTTATTGAGTTGTTAGTCGTGATCGCGATTATTGCGGTTTTGATCGCACTGTTGCTGCCCGCAGTTCAGCAGGCTCGCGAAGCTGCTCGTCGCACTCAATGTAAAAACAATTTGAAGCAAATGGGGTTAGCTCTGCACAATTTCCACGACACGTACACACGTTTTCCTCCCGGCGGTGCAGCCGATCAGCAACCGTTTGGGACAGTGTCGCCCCCGGTCAACAATTGGGGAAGCGGCTGGATGGTCTATATTCTTCCTTATGTTGATCAGGCGCCTATTTTCAGTAGTTGGCAATTTTACGGTAATTCCGGGGTGTTTAACGCAAACAATATGGCCTTGATTACCAGCAAAAAGGTTCCGGGTTACTACTGTCCGTCGTCACCATTGCCGACTCTGTGTCGCAACGTGACTGGTGTGGCTGCCGGAAACTACGTCGGAGTTTCAGGTTCGATTAACGGCGTGATTCCGAACTTCAATGAAACCAGAACTATCAATTTGTCGAATGCGGGGACCGTGGGTGCTGGGGGCGTGCTGTACCCGAACAGCCAGATTCAGTTTCGAGATATTACGGACGGAACCAGCAACACCATGGCCATCACCGAACACGGTGATTTTATCACCGACACCGGCAATACGAAGCAAGACTGGCGTGCCAGTCAACCTTGGGGATGGCAGATCGGAACAAGCGATCCCGGCTCGATTTATCCAACTCCGGTCACTTACGGGAACTTGGCGGGAGACGCTCGTTCGTCCAACTGTATCACCATGCGTTATGCGATCAACCGGAAGACCGGTTGGACCGACAATACGGCCACGACAGGCGTTGGTTCCTATGTCGCCGCAAACATTCCGCCCAATTCCGCCCATACTGGCGGAGTTCACATTCTGATGTGTGACGGGGCCGTGCGATTTATTTCCGACAACCTCGACATGGGGACGTTGGGTCGGCTGTCTGTCCGTGATGACGGACAGGTCGTTTCCGATTTCTGATTCTCACTGGTCGTTACAGATTTGCGGTTTTAGAACGGTGTGCCTGATGGTCGGGCACACCGTTTCCAGATCATCTGAACATTAAATGCCATCGTGGCATTTTGTGTGGATTCGCCACAGATTCAGTCTCTCGACAACAGGCCATTCAACGTTGATTGAAGGGTTGGATCTCGGCCCAGAAAGACATCATGCACCAACGATTGAGCATTCTGGTTTTGTTTGCAGCAATTTCAGTCTGGGGTTGCGGCAGCGGCGCGCCTGCCGGTCCGAAAAAAGTACCGGTCGCGGGAACCGTTTCGCTGGATGGCAAGCCGATCCCAACCGGCTTTATTTATTTCAAGACGGTCGCGTCCGGGGAAATCGATACGCTTCCTATCAAGGACGGGAGTTTTTCCGGTCAGACGATCGCAGGTGACCGTCGGGTTGAAGTGAGCGTCTTGACGAAGAAGACGCAAGATATCAACGGAATGAAGAACGAAATCTCGGTGGATACAATTCCAGAGAAATACAATCAGAAAAGCGAGTTGACGGCGACTGTCGCGCCAGGCGGAAGCAAAGACCTGAAGTTCGACTTGAAGACAGAATGAACGGTTCGATCGCTCATTGTCTGCCGCCGAGTCGTCATCGCAGATCTACGCGACGGTGGCTTTCACAATCACGGGCGGCGGACTGAAGATCCTGTCCTGATGCAAACCTGCAACATCGTTGTCGGCAGGTCCGGCAGAGTGTCGGTGATCGCAATTGTCCCGCCGTATTCCAGACCGATCGCGCCGCCGGCGATACCGGTTTGCGAGTTCACGTGCGAACTCGCACGTCACGACCATTTGATGGGTCGTTCGACTCTTGGCCGCTCGCAGTGATGCGGCAATCTCTTCGCGACTGACCTGAGTGACGTCGATTCGTTCGACTTCCAACCCCCGCGGCACCCCAGTGGTAGCAATCCAGAATCAGATCGCCGATCACGCAAATACGCGGGCGACCAACGGAATTCCAGCGATCGATCAGCGGTATCATCAGCTGGCCCCGCTGCAAATACTGCTCGCGAACCTCCTCGAGAATGAGTAGGTTATGTACCAGTATAACAGTTCGATAAGCGGTTGAGCGATCGTGAAGGAGCCAGCTATGATCAGATCAACCATCCTTTGCGTGGGCCTGTTGTCAGTGGTTCCTGTTGCTTGTGATGCGAGCGAAGCTGCTGAGCAGCAGACCGCTGCTCGAGTCCTCTCACATCAAGGGGAGATTGTCGCCATCGCTCTTGGGTCCAAAAATGACTCCGTCGTGTCGTGCACGGACAAATTCGCGATTCATGTTTGGGATCTAGTAAAGGGGACGGGCGAATCAACAATCGTCGATCGCGAAAGTCGCGATGGAACTCGCCTGAGCTGCTGCGATCTCAGTCCAGATGGCCGCATTTGCGTTAGAGGATTCGCGAGTGGGGTGATTGAGCTGATCAACGTTGAGCAGAAGAGGGTGTTTGCCTCATGGCAAGCGCACCAGTCTTGCGTGAACGGCATGGTGTTTTCGCCTGACGGAACGACAGTTGCCTCCGCAGCTAACCACGACATTACGATCTGGGATGCCGACACAAGAAAGCAGATAAAAACATCGAAGGCCCCTACTGCTCCTAGTGATCGCCTTTTTTCCCTCAACAGCCTGGCATTTAGCAAAAACGGGAAATCACTAGCATCAGGAGGTTCTTCGTTTGCCCGGCCGTGCGCTGTGCAAGTATGGGATGCGACTTCGCTGGAGTTGCAGACTACATTGGATGGACATCTACATAACATCCTGTCGATCGCCTTCAGTCCCGATGGTAAAACCGTGGCGACTTCTGGGCCCGACAACACCGTAGTCTTGTGGGAAACACAGACGGGAAAGCAAGTCAGAATTATGCGAACATCGACGAGCGCGTTCGAGCTCCAATTCGCCCCAGACGGCAAAGTGCTGGCGGCAGGGGTGGGGACCCAGATTTGGCTGTGGAATCTCACTAACAAAGGTGCAGGCCCAATCGGCTTGGAAGGACATACCGGAGTCGTCTTAAAACTTCAGTTCAACCAGAAGGGCAATCGACTCGCATCGGGCAGTCGCGACAAAACCGTCCGTATATGGGAAGTCGGCAAGTGATTCTCTGCAACCCGTCAAAAACGGGCTGCGTCGCGCTGGTAATGGCGTTCGCGGTCTGTTCGCTTGTGGTCAGCAGTGGCTGTGGGTTCATGGACGACATTGACAAAGGAGTCAACGAAGCCTTTGCCGATTTATGGGTGGAAGTTGCACCCAATGTTGCGGTGGGCGATGC
>CBIHQO010000730.1:0-3996 GCA_966211735.1 uncultured Schlesneria sp. | reverse complement strand
CGAGGAATAACGACGGCCGCGGCCAACCGGGCTCCGGTCACTTCGTTCAGCAGGTTCCTTCGCGTGCTGGCGGAACCGGAAGCGTACGACGCCACCACTGCCATCACGACGATCAACTGGACTACCAGAAACTGCTCTTTGCCGACTCGCGGGGTCTTCATCAGTCGCTCACTTGCGATTTAAAACTGGAGATCGAAATGCTGGTTCAACGCGTCGAGTTAGATGGGCGTTTTTCGTATGAAGACTAACTGTCCATCGCGTTCGAAATCGACATTGGCTTTTTCAAAGTCGAGCTTCCACTTGTCGCTCTCTTTCAGCTTCTTGATGAGCGCCTGCCGGTGCTGTTGATCGACGACAATCGTATTGATGCCGTAGCGATCGAGAGCCTCTTCCCAACCAGCCTGCACTTCGCTGATCTGCATGTAAGCCTGCCAGACTTCGCGCGGGACCAGATGGGCGTGGGAGTTCACGAAAATCTTCATTCCCGGCGGGCCGGCCCACTGCAGGAAATCGCCCCATTCATAGGTGTTGAAGATCTGGCCTTGCGGCTTCTTCTCGTTCAGATATTTGGCGACGGCTCGTGGAGTGTCGCTCGTGACGGCCTTTTCGAACTTGGGTGGTTTTCCATGAATGATTCGAACGCCCAGTGGGCTGTAGGCGAAGCAGATCCAAATCAAACCGACAGTGACAACAGTCCATTTGCCTGCTTTGACGGGGGGATTGGAAACAGCAGGCAATCGTCGCCAACGTTGCCACACAGCGTGGCCATGCACTGCCAACAGCAAGGCGGCAACCGGCGCCCACCAGACGACCATGCGGCTACTGCAGAGCGTCGACCAGCCGAGGACAACCAGCGCCAGCACTTCCCATGAGCGAACGCGGCGTGGTGAACTGCGATAGACGATCGCCAGGGCCACGGCGACGGCTCCGAAGATCATCCCGGGCATTTCTTCGAGGCCCAGGGCGTGCCATTCGACCAGATCCTGCAGATTCGGGTTGGAGGCGATCTGCAGCGTCGCCGTGTAGATCCCGAGGCCGTAGGGATTCGCGAGGACCGCCACTGCGGCGAGTTCCAGTAGCAGGATGTTTCGTCGCAGGCGTCGATCGTGCAGCAGAGCTTTCCACGATCCGGTCCGGCGCAAGACATCGACGGCGCGGCCGGCCGCGAAGGCACCCATCAAGAACAACCCCAGCAGGAACGAACCATGCAGATTCGCCCAGGCGGCGAACAGCACTGGGACCAACAACCAATCGGAGCGATGAAGCTTGCGACTGGTCATTCGGCACAGCAGCAGCACGAAACAGGCAAGGCCCGCCATTTGCGGACGAATGATGGAGAGTGGAGCCCAGCCGATCGCCAGAAAGCTGACCACGGCGAGCAGGCTGAACCAACCGCTGCGCGTAATCTTCTGGCAGCGCACGGCGAGTAAGCCGACGCAAAGCGACACGGAAATCGCGTACAGACCCTGCAGCCCTGCAATTCCGAGATTGCGCATGGTGACAAAGCCAATCAGCTGGCTGAGCCACGCCGTATCGACGAAGGGGATCCCTGCGGAGAGCGGCATTAAGGGCTCGGTCGCTGGCAGCGTGCCCGTTTGCCAGATCAACCGACCATAAGAAAGGTGTCCCCAGACATCCGTGTGCCAGACTGGTCGTAGACAGAAGAACAAATAGACCAGCCCGACGGTCAAAGCGAGCCCGGCGACGACTCGAGAGGTGCGTGCCCAGACCGGCGTATGATCTTCCAGCCTCGACAGGTCGGGGCCGGAGCGTTTCGGCTCGTCGGGAGCGTCGTTTACGGTCATTGGTTCGTCAATCACAGCACCGCTCATGATTCACCTGCAAGTCTGATTCAAGCCAGTCGACAGGAGCAGACATGCCGGGCGACCCAAGCGCACCGCCGCCATGTTGCATTCCATCAACTTTAGATTAGGACCGAGGGTTACCCCTCGTCATCACGAAATCCAAAAACAAGGCGTTGAACCACTGGCCGGTGAGATTTGTAACGAAATTAACGTTTAGACCGCTTTGGCGGCTCAATGAACGCGCGAGAATCTGCTGATGGGAATGGTGTTTCGGGGGCCTCGGACTTGGAGTGCTCGAAAAGATCGTGCTGCCTGAATCGCGGTCGTGAAGTTTCGAACATGGTGAGACTCTCGAAGACTCCGGAAGCGACGGCCTTGTCGAAGCTCCAGGACCGTGGCGCCCTGAGTCGAGGGCATTGCATGAATGCGGGTTGCGTCGCTGATCTGCAAAGTCTGCGCACCAGGCGACACCTTGGATAGTAGGTCGCGTGTCGCCTTTAGCATACGCCATGCGTGAGCGCAAGACACGATCGTGGTGCGTTTCGAAGACGGCACGCACCCTACTGAAGGTGCCCACAAATTTCGCGCCGCAGGATTCATCTTGTGAGTTTTTTTGAATTTCTGATAACTTCCCGCCGGTTTGCAGCGGCAACTTGAATCCGCTGGCTCTCATTTTCAGGCGACGGAGGTTACTACCCGTGTTGACTCGATTGTCCTTCCTCACCTCCGACGCGAAACAACTTAAGGCGGCGAAAACGGTTCTGGAGCATGTGGCCGAACTGTTGAACGCTCGTTTTTCGATCAGGCTCTGGGATGGTTCGGTCATCCCGATGGGGAGCGAAGTCACCCCAGGATTGGCCATTTCCATTAAAGGACCGGGCGTCATTGGGGCTCTGCTGCGTCGCCCCACTCCCGATAACCTGCTGCGTCAGTACGCGACGGGAAACCTCGAGTTTCATGGTGGCGATCTGATGGAATTTGGCGCGGCCATCCGTGTTGATAAATCCCGTTCGCGACTGAAACAGATTCGCAAGAGCCTGCTGTTCCGCAATGCGCTGCCGTTCCTGGTTGCTCCGGCCGAGAAGCCTGAGACGAAGCATGCCTATGCCGGGGACGAGATCGGTCGCGGTCACGTCGCCCGAGACAACAAAGACTACATTCAATTCCACTACGATCTGGGGAACGAGTTTTATCAACTGTTCCTTGATCCCGAGATGCAGTATTCGTGCGGTTACTTCACTGACTGGGGCAACTCGCTGGAACAGGCTCAACGTGACAAGCTGGAAATGATCTGTCGCAAGCTGCGGTTGCAGCCCGGCGAAAAGATGCTCGACATCGGCTGCGGCTGGGGCGGACTGATCTGCCACGCCGCGAAGAACTATGGCGTGAAAGCCCACGGGGTTACGCTGTCGCAGACTCAGTTCGACTTCACGACCGAGAAGGTTCGCCGGCTGGGACTGGAAGGCCAGGTGACGGTCGAACTGCGAGACTACGCGACGCTGGACGGCACCTACGACAAGATCTCCAGCATCGGGATGTACGAGCACGTTGGTATTGCGAATTATCCGAAGTACTTCGGCAAGATCTATTCGCTGCTGCGTGATCGCGGCGTGCTGCTGAATCACGGGATCACTCGCCGAGCCAAGCATAACAAGCGCCGGTTCGCTCACATGCGTCCCGAGCATCGACTGATTGCCAAGTACATCTTCCCGGGTGGCGAACTGGACCACATCGGTCACACATGCGAGTCGCTCGAAGCCTGTCGCTTTGAAGTTCACGATGTGGAAAATTGGCGCGAACACTACGCCCAGACGACGCGGTTCTGGTGTCAGCGCCTGGAAGCTCGTAAAGACGAAGCGATCGCGATGGTCGGGCCGGAACGCTATCGACTGTGGCTGGCCTATCTGGCCGGGGTGTCATTCACGTTCAACGATGGAGCCCTGCGAATCTTCCAGGTCGTCGCGAGCAAGCACTCCGCGAAGGGGCGAGCCGAATTGCCTCCGACGCGTGAAGATCTGTACCGTCGAGCCGGTTGAGTTCGCAAGAAACAATAAAGCCGAGCGAGATGAAACTCGCTCGGCTTTTTTCATGTCCGCGTATTGGCTTCGTTGCGATCGCGTTCGTGGTTGGAAGGGCGAGGCTCCTGCCGAGCCGCGGTTGTCGATGGACTCACATGAACATACACGGCTCG
>CBIHQO010000729.1:0-3998 GCA_966211735.1 uncultured Schlesneria sp. | reverse complement strand
TAAGTTCGGTGAGTGGCTGGCCGCAGAAAAGAACAAAGTCGTGGAATGGACGGTCCTTAAGCCGACTGCGGCATCCGCTGATTTGCCGCTGCTGACGATCCAGGATGACGATTCCATTCTTGTCAGCGGCGATATGTCCAAACGAGACCTCTACGACATCAAGTTTGCCTCCGCTTCCAGTCAATCCTCCACCAATTCAAAGGCGGCGTGGACAGCACTACGGATCGAAGCCTTGCCGGATCCTTCGCTCCCCAAAAATGGTCCGGGGCGGGTTTACTATGAGGGGCCGTTCGGTGACTTCTTCCTCAGCGAAGTCACATTGCGAGCCAATGGCCAGGCAGTGAAACTGACCAGTCCTTCGCAGAGCTTTGCGAGCGGCGGCAACACGGCTGCGATGGCACTCGATGGCAATCAGCAGACCGGTTGGTCGATCAGTGGTGGGCAAGGTAAATCACATGTCGCGGTGTTCCGTTTCGAGCAGCCGATCGAACGCGACGCTCAATTCGATTTGTCGATGTTGTTCGAGAGATACTACGCTGCGGGGTTGGGGCGGTTTCGCGTTTCGGTCACAGCTGATTTCGGTGCGGTCGAGGCCAGTTCGTTTCCCGTGCAACTTGAGCCCTTGTTACTGTCACTCCGGAAGTCGACGAGCAGCAATCTGCCGAGCGAGGCAGACTCCGTCCTGCTGAAGCAATTTTGCGAAGTTGCTCCTGAGTTAGCCGGCGAGCGGCAGGCCATTACAACTTTGCGTGGGCAACTCGCGGCCTATCCTTCGACGCTGGTGTTCAAAGAACGCCCGTCGAGTAACCCTCGTGCGACTCATCGATATCATCGCGGCGAATTCTTGCAGCCTAAGGAACTGGTTGAGCCGGCGATGCTTTCGGCACTTCCTGAATTGCCGAAAGGCCAATCAGTCGATCGACTGACCTTAGCGAAGTGGCTGGTGAGTCCCGACAATCCGCTAGGGGCTCGCGTGACCGTGAATCGCGAGTGGATGGCGTTTTTTGGCCGTGGCATTGTTCGCACTGTCGATGACTTCGGCAGTCAGGGAGCCAGTCCGACACACGCGGCACTATTGGATTGGCTCGCCGTTGAACTCGGCGGCTCCAAACAAGCGCCGACAAAAGTCGCACCTTGGGACATGAAACGTCTGCATCGATTGATCGCGACCAGTGCCACGTACCGGCAGTCTTCGCGAGTCACGCCGGAACTGCTGGCAAAAGATGCTCAGAACGAATGGCTTGCTCGTGGACCTCGGTCGCGTCTAGAAGCCGAAATCGTACGCGATGCCGCACTGCAAGCGAGCGGGCTGCTCTCCCACAAGATGCTGGGCCCCAGCGTGTTTCCGACTCAACCATCCAGTGTCACCACCGAGGGGACTTACGGTGGGCTCGCGTGGAACCTGAGTCCAGGCGAAGATCGCTATCGGCGGACGTTGTACACCTTCAGCAAGCGCACCGCCCCGTTTGCCATGAGTCTGACATTTGACGGCCCTAGCGGCGAAGCCTGTATCGCCCGTCGTGAAGTGACGAACACCCCACTTCAGGCGCTGACTTTGTTGAACGATACGGTCTTCGTGGAGGCTGCGCAATCGCTGGGACGTGAATTCAGCAGTCGAAGTGGCAGCGTCGACGAGCGATTGACACTGCTGTTTCGTCGGTGTTTGACGAGGCCCCCTGTTGTAGAAGAGTTGGCGGCGCTGAAGCAGTTCTATCAGGATCAGCTTTCGTATCTCGAAACGAATGCGATCGATGTGAAAGCGATCGCGGGTCCAGGAACCGAGACCTTCAAGGACCGCGCCATGTGGACGCTGGTGGCGCGTGCCATCTTGAACCTTGACGAAGCTGTTACCAAGAATTGATCCGCAGACAAGGCGGCCTTAACGCGAGGTGGTTATGAATCCCATTCTGCCAAATAGCACGAACCTGGCTCGTCGTCATTTCTTTCGCGAATGCCAACTGGGCGTCGGAAAGATGGCGCTGGCGTCGTTGCTGACATCAGCAACATCGCAGTCAAGCCGAGCAGCAATGCCGCCTGCAGAGACTTCTCTGACGCCGCGCCAGCCTCATTACGAAGCCAAGGCGAAAGCCGTCATCCACCTGTTCATGGCTGGTGCCCCCAGTCAGCTTGATCTATTCGACTACAAGCCGAAATTGGCCCAGTTTGAAGGCAAGCCGATTCCTCCCGAGGTGATCGGTGGGCAGCGATACGCTTTCATCAGGCCAGATGCCAACTGCCTGGGACCGCAGTTCCAATTTGCGAAGCACGGCGAGAGTGGTGCCGAACTGTCCGAGATGCTGCCCCATCTGGCCAAGATTGTCGACGACATCGCGATTGTGAAATCGGTTCATACCGACCAATTCAATCACGCGCCGGCGCAGATCTTTTTTAATACCGGATTCTCACAGCCCGGGCGGCCTTGTCTGGGCTCGTGGGTCACGTACGGATTGGGGTCCGAAGCGGACGATCTGCCGGCGTTTGTAGTGATGTCGACCGGATCAGGAGTCAGCGGCGGTGCTGCGAACTGGTCCAGCGGATTCTTGCCGACAGTCTTCTCAGGCGTGCGACTACGCAACCAGGGTGACCCCATTCTCGATGTTTCCAGTCCCTCCGGGATTGATGCACGGCTGCAGCGAGGTTCGCTGGATCTGATTGGTACGCTCAATCGTCGTCGTCTGGAACTGGAAGGGGATCCAGAAATCGCGACGCGCATCGCCAGCTACGAAATGGCGTACCGATTGCAGACGTCCGCGCCCGAGTTGATGGACCTGAAGAGTGAATCGAAAGAGACGCTGGAGATGTACGGGTGCAATCCTGATGTCCCGTCGTTTGCTCGTGCGTGCCTGTTGGCTCGTCGAATGATCGAGCGGGGAGTCCGTTTCGTTAACATCTATAACGAAGGTTGGGACGCCCATTCCGATGTCGTAGGGAACTTGAAGAGCAATTGCGGCAAAACAGACCAGGCATCGGCAGCACTCGTGACTGACTTGAAACGCAGGGGGCTGCTTGATGAAACGCTGGTCGTCTGGGGCGGCGAATTCGGTCGCACGCCGATGGTCGAAAACAACACGGCGCTAGGTCGGAGCCTGGGACGCGATCACCATCCACAAGCCTTTACAATGTGGATGGCGGGCGGCGGAATTCGCCGCGGCACAGTCTATGGATCGACTGATGATCTCGGATTTCACGTTGTCGACAACCCTGTCCATATCCATGATTTGCAGGCCACCATTCTGCATCTGTTGGGGTTCGATCATGAACGCCTGACCTATTTCCACGCGGGTCGACAGTTCCGTTTAACAGATGTCCACGGGCATGTCGTTCACGACATCCTGGCCTGAGTGGCAAGGGTCAATCCCTACGAGCGGCGTTATCGTCGGTACAATTGCAACAGTCATCTCAATCCAACCAGAGAAATGCCGTGTTGTCGGAACGCCACTAATGTTGCGATTGGACAACACCGCAAGTGTGACCTAGGTTTCAGGATGCGGATCGAGTTTCCAGCAGGATCTCGAGGACCGCACTGTCACTGGTCGCTCTTCGGGCGGAAACGATGCCAACCGACTTTTTTGACCTCAGTCAAAGTGGTCCGCTCGACCGCGGTTCGCTACCAGCCGACTCGATGTCCGTCTCCGATTCGAGTCCGCTGCCGATTCCTCCGGCGCACCAAGGGACCTTGCTGCTGCCGTTGTGTCTTCCATCGATCGCACTCGGCATGGTCGCAGTGGTGTTGGGGACGTGGCTATTCAAATCACCCAGTGCATCACTGTTCACGTTTGCTGGATGTCTGTCGGGCTTGCTGATCACCATCGCATTGTTCCGCCGGCAGGAAGCGGCTGCCATTGCCACGTTGAACAGACCGGATGTGCGTAGCGCTGCTTTGGATTCAACCGGCGTATTCAGGTCGCTGCTGGGCGAATTAATTCATCGCGTCGAACGCCACGAATCGAAGTTCCGTGATTTAGCCGATCAAAGGGCACGTCTCGAAGCCCGAGCCC
>CBIHQO010000728.1:0-4005 GCA_966211735.1 uncultured Schlesneria sp. | reverse complement strand
GGCGCATGCACAAATTCAATTCCCAATGAGGCGGCAAGCTCGGCCGCAAATTCGCGACTGACTCCTTCGAGGACGTGGGCTGAAGGAGTGACAATTGTCGTTCCGTCGACAACGCAGACATTGCCGGTCGCCGTTTCGGTCAATTGACCCTCTTGATCGGTCAGGATGGCCATCGCACCCGGATCAATCTGCTTGGCCTCGCGTGCGGCCAGATGCCAATGCAAGCGGCTGCGATGTTTGATGCGCGGGTCGATCACATCATCCGGAATGCTGTGCGTCCCGACTGTGACCAGGTGCAGCCCAACTTGATAGGTCGACGCCCAAAGTTCGAATGGCAACGGAAACGTGTGAGCCACCAAAGTTGACTGGCCACCGGAACTGCGATTGGCTCCGACGTACGTTGGATTTTCACCCGCGGTGACAAACACGATCAATCCCAGATCGTGATGCTCGGGAATGAGATTCGCGTTCTCGCTAATCAGGCGTTCACAGATTCGACGCAGATCATCAGTGGTGATTCCAAGATTGAGGCCCGTTTGCCGCGAAGATTGAGAAAACCGTTCGAGATGCCGGTCCAGGCGAAATGGCTGGTGGCGAAATGTTCGCACCATTTCGGTGACAGCGACGCCTCCCACGATCCCCAGGTCGAAGACATGCAATGATGCCTGTTCAATTGGGACGTAGGACCCATTAACGTATGCGATGGGCGATGTCATGATTCGATCAGCTCTCAGGCCGGCGCCTTTGTGTCTGGGAGGGCGCGGTTGCCGGCGCGCCCCCCCAGGGTATTTTGTGGCCGAGACAAGCGCGGCGCCGGCGGGGCCCCCCCCCCCCCAAAAACCGGCAAAACACCGGCCGGCGCGTTTGTGTCGGGTCGGGCGGGGTTCCGGCCGCGCCGCGCTTGCTTTTGTGCGTCCAGCCACAGGGGCGCCGCGCCAGGAACCTCGCCCTCACAAATACGGACATACAACCGTTTTACGAGCAGCCTCGCACACGGTCGTTTCGGTTGTTATCAATCACGTTATCGGCCCAAATGTCCAAGGGCAGAATTCTTCGTCACCGATCCCCTGTGCTTCACTTTTCGTCTTTTTTCCGCCAGCAACCGCGACAACTTCTTCAAAGATCTCGCGGCCAACTTCTTCAATTGTCGCGCCGTCCAAGATCGTACCGGCGTTAATATCCATGTCGTCCACCATGCGATTATACATCGGAGAGTTGGTCGCAATCTTAATCGTCGGGACCGGTTTGCAGCCGAAGCAGCTTCCCCGGCCGGTGGTGAAACAGCAGACATTGGCACCGCCAGCGACCATTCCCGTCACGGACGCTGGATCGTACCCAGGTGTGTCCATCACCACGAACCCTTTTTCGGTGACGGGTTCGGCATATTTGTAGACGGCTCGCAGGGCAGTCGTCCCCCCTTTGGCGATTGCTCCAAGCGATTTTTCATAGATCGTCGTCAGGCCACCTTTTTTGTTACCGACCGAGGGATTGATATCGATTCGCTCGCCGAACTTCCCCGTGTATTCGATCCACCACCGGATTCGTTCCAGCAATGCTTCACCAACTTCGCGCGAGACAGATCGACGAGTCAGCAGGTGTTCCCCGCCATAAATCTCAGTCACTTCGCTGAGCACGGCTGTCCCGCCATGTGCGACCAGTAAGTCACTGCAATAGCCCAAGGCAGGATTGGCGGTCGTCCCACTGTTCCCGTCACTGCCTCCACATTCCAGGCCGAGCATGATCTCAGAGACTGGGATGGGAACTCGCTTTACTCTGTTGACTTCGGGCAGTAGATCGCGAATGGCCGCGACAGTTTTATTAACCGTCTTCGCGATGCCTCCTTGATCCTGGATGTTCATGACCAGAGGAGCATGTTTGGGCAACTGGGACGAACCACCAAGTTGAATCAAGCCACCATTTTCCATCAAGAATGACGCCTGATTGGTCTCGCAGCCCAATCCCAGCACGATATAAGCCGCAATGTTGGGATGTCGCGCAAATCCGGAAAGCGTTCGCGTCAGTTGTTGATGATCCTGTCCGCCATATTGGAAGGCACAGCCTCCCTTGTGAACCAGCGGGACGACACCATCGACGTTCGGGAACTGTTCCAGCAAGGCGGTATCGAACTTCTGGGCGGCGTACTTCGAGGCCGTCGCCGAGCAGTTCACCGTGCTGATAATCCCAATGTAATTTCGCGTCGCCGACCGGCCGTCGGGGCGGCGGTAACCCATAAATGTCCGACCTTCAATCGGCGTCGGAGGGGCAGGAATTTCCGAACAAAACGCGTAGTCCAGACTTAACTCTCCGGCGGAGACGTTATGCACATGCACCCAGGCCCCTGCCGAGATGTTCGTGGAGGCGAATCCAATCGTCTGCCCGAATTTCTTGATCGGCTGCCCCTCTTCGATCGGACGCAGTGCGATCTTGTGCCCCAGATCGATATTCTCGCGAGCGGTGATTTCGACACTGCCGAACGAGAACTTCGTTCCTTCGGGAACACGGCGCGCCGCGACAGCGATGTTATCTTCCGGGTGCAAACGAACAAATGGTGCAGCGGTCATGGATGCCTTTCTAAGAAACGACGATGCCACCCGCAGACTATTCGTTTTCTGCCTGCGCGGCAATCCGATTCGCCAGAGGGGCCCCATTCTTCAATGGAGACGGCACTCTCCGAGTGCCGAATGTTCCGCCCAAGTAGCCTTCTCGCTCCGCCGAGAAGAAAGCCGATGAACACGATGCCGTAATTGCCATTTAGCTCTGGTGCATCAGGATGGGCGGATTTTCTGTTGGCTTACTTCTCGGCGGAGCGAGAAGGCTACTTAAGAAAGCGGCAGCATTCGGAGAATGCCGTCTACGTTAGCAAGCGCGGCGATGTGGCAACTTCAACCTGTGCCCCCAACTCGTCGTCATCGACCGGATAGTTCGCGAATTGAACGGTGTAGCGGGCTTCAAACCACTCCCGAATCGACGGAAGCACGCCCTCGTCGAAGGACGGTTGCACATGCAGTGTCGCTCCGTCGATCGACTTCCGAATCTCGCCATTGTCCACCAGAACTTCACCCGCTTTCAGAACATAGCGCGGCAATTCGAACATCTTTTCGATGTCGGCTTGAGGTGAATAGATCGTCACATCGGCATCGGCACCGATTCCCAAATGCCCCTTCTGCTTCAGTCCCAGGATTCGGGCCGGTCCGGCACGAGTGATGATGGCAATTTCATTCAATGTGTATTCGCGAGTGAGTTCCGGAAGTACACAACGCGTGCGGACTCCCTCTGGCAGGGAAGCAATCGCTTCCTGCCGACGATTCCGATCCATTAACAGTGCGATAATCTGTGGATAGGCCAGGAACGACGCCCCGTTTGGATGATCGGTGCTCATCGCAATTCGCCACGGATCCTGAACCAGCAGGTACCACTCCAGTCCAATCGCCCATTGCAGGGCATGCACCAGACTCTTTTGCTTGTACTGAATCGGAACGATCCCGCAGCCCGCTTCCTGTTCGATGTCACCACTGAACCATTTTCCACCAGTCACGCGATGCAGGTAGTACCCCAACGGCCCGTCACCCGTCATGGAACAGGTACGGCCGAACATCACCTGCCCGACATCCACAGTCAGGTTCGGATGCGAATTCACATAGTCGGCCAGTTCAGTGACACGCGAACCGAACGTGGCCTGATCATCCGGATCGCCCGCATAGCTGTGGAACTGAATGTGAGTGACATGCCCGCGGTGTCCTTCCAACGCTCGCATGCTTTCCAGCGTCGTGGACCAGTTCCCCGGCATGCCTAAATTGTTGCAGTGAATATGCAGAGGATGAGGAAGCCCCAGTTCATCGACGGCTTTCGCCAGTCCCACCAGGATCTGCCGCGGCGTGATGTCAAAGTGGTCGACGGTATCATCCAACCCCGAGACATTCCCCAGGCCGCGGCTTTTCCAGACTTCAACTCCACCCGGATTGACCGCCTTGATCGCATAGCCCTTCGTCGCGCCGAGTAGCCACC
>CBIHQO010000727.1:0-4005 GCA_966211735.1 uncultured Schlesneria sp. | reverse complement strand
ATGCATGGCACGGAGAAACTTCAAAATGGCCAGACGGTCACGGTCTCTTGTGCAGAGGGGGACGAAGGGCACGTCTATGCGGGCCAGTTGCAATTCGAAGTCGATCGAGTCGACCTGAAAGAGTGCCCCCGATCTGCGACCAAAGTGATGATCAACGTCGGAAATCCCGAGGAAGCACTCCAACTCTCGTTCCTGCCGACAGACGGGGTCGGACTGGCGCGTGAAGAGTTCATTATCTCGACGTACATCAAAATCCATCCCCAGGCCCTGCTGGACTTTGACCGGCTGACTGATGCCGGAGTCAAACAGCAGATTAATCAGTTGACGGTCGGTTACTCGGACAAACCGAAATACTTTGTCGACAAACTTGCCGAGGGAGTCGGTATGATTGCCGCTGCGTTCTATCCGCGGGAGGTGATCGTTCGGATGAGTGACTTCAAGACGAACGAATACGCCAACCTGATCGGCGGCAAGCCGTATGAACCGTCAGAAGAAAATCCCATGCTCGGTTTTCGCGGGGCCTCCCGGTACTACCACGAGCGTTACCGCGAAGCCTTTGCCCTGGAGTGCCGGGCCATGTACAAAGTGCGCAGCATCATGGGGCTGCGCAACGTCAAGCTGATGATTCCTTTCTGCAGAACTGTAGACGAAGGCCGGCGAGTCCTTGCCGAGATGTCCAAACATGGCCTGAATCGCGGGGAGGATGGGCTTGAGGTCTACGTGATGTGCGAGATCCCCAGCAACGTCATTCTGGCGAAGGAGTTTGCCGAGATATTCGACGGATTTTCAATAGGCTCCAACGATCTGACGCAGTTAATTCTGGGTGTCGACCGCGATTCGGAAATCGTGGCACCGGTGTTCGACGAGCGAAATGCCGCTGTTAAACAGATGATTTCCGACGCTATCGCTCGAGCGCATGCCGCTGGTCGAAAGATTGGCATCTGCGGACAGGCACCCAGCGATTACCCGGAATTCGCCGAGTTCCTCGTGGAGTGCGGAATCGACAGCATCTCGCTCAGTCCAGATTCCGTGCTGCGAACGTTGCCGCGAATTGTCGAAGCCGAGCAACGTGTGGCCACCCGGCGTTCCCACTGATCAGATCATTAAAAATACAATTCTCCAAAGACGCCTGTCTTTCACTGTCCAGGAAAGGATTGCGATATGAAAGTTATCTGTATTCTCGGTGATCGTTGGTTTGTGAAATCGATCATCGCGACTGTCGTTCTCGGCTCGATTTTCATGCGACAATCGCCTGCCCCGTTAGCATCTGCTGCCGACAATTCCGATCTCAAGTCATTCATGCGCAAGAAGCTGGATGCATCGTCGAAGATATTGGAAGGTTTAACTGTTGAGGACGCTGATTTGATTCGTAAAGGAGCGGCTTCGCTACTGGAGATGAGCAAAGCGGAGCAATGGAATGTTCTGCTGGACGAAGACTATCGAGAATACAATCGCGAATTCCGTTCGCTGGTTCGAAGACTGGATAAGGCGGCCGAAAGCGGTAACTTCGACAATGCACTTCTTCAATGGCTGGACGCGACCAAGGCCTGCATCGACTGCCATCAGCATGTGCGTGACCAGCGACCTGTGGTCAAGAAGTAATTCGTTTGATCGGACGACGGTTCTTCGATGGAAGCTTCTCTGCCAGAGACTCGCAGAATTGACACTGGCGAACGTTGGGGGGGGGGACGGATCCGTCCAATGACTGTCGCTAACCTGGTGGATTCAAATTGACGGATCAGGTTGATCGTCTGCGTCGTGATCTGCGGTGGACTCGCAGGCACACGGATGTCGTGTACTCGTCTGTCTGCAGACTGTTCGCCAGAACTCCACTCGGAGCCGCAGTTCCCGATTGGCCGCACTGCGATCTTTCTTGAAGTTCGCAGCGACCCCTGCGTCGCGCCTGATCATCCAGCATGTCATAACCATCCGGATGAACAGCCATGATTGCAGCTTGCAGGGTTTCTGCCCTGTGAAGAGACGTAAGCTATTGCCCACAGGCGGATTGTGTCACGCGATGGGTCAGGATATATCTTCACGCGGACGGAAATCATAACCGCCACTCCGACAACGACGACAAGCCGCAAGATTACGCCCAACTGATCACAACGCGGAATGCCGCAGCATCTTCGCCTTCTTCCTGAATTGTGGTGATTCCACCGGAGGCGTTCCGCGGTTGACTGTCAACAAAGAAAATCCGACGTACGCGCAGTTGGCCAGTCACCCAATCCCAGCCGACGTATTGACGCTTACCGATCTCCTTGTGCGCCGCAGTCAGCAATCTGATCTCCGCTGAGGCAGGGTATGTCGGCAGGGTTGGATGGACTAAAATGTGGCGCTTCGCTATGAAGAAGCGAGATTCTTATGATCCGTTGAGCAGAAGGGAACCGGGAGCGCGGATGATTAGCGGCTGTTACAACTTGACACACCTGAAAGTACTTGAAGCTGAGAGTATACACATCATCCGCGAGGTCGCTGCCGAATTCGAACGACCAGTGATGCTCTACTCGATCGGCAAGGACTCGGCCGTCATGCTGCGCCTGGCGCAGAAGGCGTTTCACCCTGGGCGGTTGCCCTTCCCATTACTGCACGTTGATACGACCTGGAAATTCCGGGCGATGATCGAGTTCCGCGACCAATATTGTCGCGAACAGGGCCTTGATCTGAAGGTGTGGACCAACCAGGAGGGGAAGGCGCAGAACGTCAATCCGTTCGACCATGGCTCAAAAAAATAGACTGATATCATGAAGACGGCGGCGCTGAAACAAGCGCTGAACCACTACCAGTTCGACGCGGCGTTTGGCGGCGCTCGTCGCGACGAAGAAAAGAGTCGGGCCAAGGAGCGGGTGTACAGCTTCCGCGACCGCTTGCATCAGTGGGATCCGAAGAACCAGCGGCCAGAGCTCTGGAACCTGTACAACAGCAAGGTGAACAAGGGCGAGAGTATCCGTGCCTTCCCGCTGAGCAACTGGACCGAACTGGACGTCTGGCAATACATTCACCTGGAAAACATTCCCATTGTGCCGCTTTACTTTGCTGACGTCCGCCCGGTCGTCGAACGCGATGGCACGCTGATCATGGTGGATGATGAACGGATGATTTTACGGCCCGGCGAGCAGCCCATGATGAAGCGAGTCCGGTTCCGCACACTGGGCTGCTACCCACTCACCGGGGCAGTCGAAAGCGACGCGACGACGTTGCCGGAGATCATCGAGGAAATGCTGCTGGCGAAGAATTCCGAACGGCAGGGTCGAGTCATCGACCATGACGAGTCGGGATCGATGGAGCAAAAGAAGCGCGAGGGATATTTCTAGTGCTGATAGCACTTCCGTGTCGCGTTGGAACTTGAGATAGACTAAGTGGTTTTCTGCTCGCGGGACGCCACAGTTAAGTGGGATGCGCTTTAGAATGCAAACGATTGATTTGAGCCAGGAAGACATTCACGCCTACCTCGCCCGCCATCAGCAAAAGGAACTGCTACGCTTTCTGACCTGCGGCAGTGTCGACGACGGCAAGAGCACGCTGATCGGTCGACTCCTGCACGACACCAAGATGATCTATGAGGACCAACTCGCCGCCGTGAGACGCGACAGCGAGAAGGTTGGCACGACTGGCGCCGGCGAGATCGACCTGGCCTTGCTGACCGACGGGCTGAAAGCCGAGCGCGAGCAGGGTATCACCATTGACGTCGCGTATCGCTACTTCTCAACGGACCGCCGCAAGTTCATCATCGCCGACACGCCAGGTCACGAGCAGTACACTCGTAACATGGCCACCGGTGCCTCGACCTGTCAACTCGCCATCATCCTCATCGATGCCCGTCATGGTGTCATGACCCAGACTCGTCGGCACTCGTTTATCGTGTCGCTGCTGGGCATCCGGCATGTTGTCGTCGCCATCAACAAGATGGACCTCGTTGACTACTCACGCGATGTCTTCGAACGTATTAAAGCCGATTACACCGGCTTCGTTGCCAAGCTCGACCTGCATGACATTACCTTCATT
>CBIHQO010000726.1:0-4006 GCA_966211735.1 uncultured Schlesneria sp. | reverse complement strand
TCGCGCGCCTTGAAGCCAGCAGTCGCAACCCACGACGCCTGGATGGCACTCGCACAGCAGCCGACAGGTGGACGCACGGCCATTAATATCGATCTGCAGCGGGAAGTCGAAGCCGCTGCCAGAGGAAATGTCGCGCAATTGCCTGAGGGCGCGGATCTCGCTGTCGTCGTCATTGATGTGGCGACGCGTGAAATTGTTTCGCTCGTCGGGTCGGCTAATGATCGTGACCCAATCGATGGTCAAGTCAACGGAGCCATTGCGCTTCGCAGTCCAGGGTCGACACTGAAGCCGTTACTGTATGCCGCGGCATTTGAAGCTCGACGATTGTCACCGGACTCCCTCGTCGACGATGTGGCCATCGAACGAGCCGGCTGGTCTCCCGAAAACTTTGATCGCACTTACCGCGGTGCCGTGACAGCGACTGAAGCATTGCGACAATCGCTGAATGTCCCTGCAATCACGATCACAGAGGGCTTAGGCTTACCACGCTGCCTGGGGGTGCTGAATTCGCTGGGCCTCGAACTACCGGCCGATGCGGAGTCACGGGGCGGCCTGGCGGTCGCTACTGGCGGGTTGGAAGTCAACTTGCTGGAACTGACAAATGCATATGCCACGATTGCGAGCGAAGGATTGCATCAAGAGCCGGTCCTGGTCATTGGCGATGAGTACCCTCGAACAGCTCCCAGACGGGTTCTGGGTACCGATGTCTGCCGCGCAATCACCTCGATCTTATCGTCTCAGCACCGTTCGCCGAATGGATGGGAGGCAACGTCAGAGAATTCGCAGACGTGGTTCGCGTGGAAAACGGGAACCAGTTCCGGACGCCGCGATGCCTGGGCAATCGGGCACAATGGCCGGTACGCAATCGGTGTCTGGGTTGGCAATTTCCACGGGGGCGGACACCTCGAATTCGTCGGCCGCGAGACCGCTGAGCCAATCCTGAGTCGACTGTTTCAATCGAAATCGCTGTCCGCTGTCGTGGCGGGATCAACCTACGAGAAATGGGAAGTGCAAAACCCTTTGCCTCGACCTGTTGAGGCCGAAGGAAAGATCGCGATTCTTTCCCCGCGCAATGACGCCGCGTTCCTGGCATTGAATGGAACGGCAGTGATTCACCCGACAGTCAGTTGTCGCGAAGCGATCACCTGGTTTCACAACGGGCAAGTGCTGACGGAGGACGACGCGTCCCGCCTGATCGTTTCCCGCGGCTCGCACGAACTGCGCGCGGTGAGCATTTCCGGTCAGTCCGCATCTGTGCAATTCGTCGTGAAGTAGACAACGCCGGATGCCATTTCGGGCACCCGGCGGTCTTACCATGAGGGGCGAATCTCAGATTGGACTTTGGAACGCATCCCACCCAACTGTGGCGTCCCGCGAGCAGAAAACCACTGAGTCAAACCCATGTTTCAACGCGACACGAAAGTGCGACCCGCACTAGAATTCGCCAATGACATTTCCATCTGCAATCGTGGACAAGCGCTGGTAGGTCAAGAGATCGACGTTCTCGCTGACAAACCGGACGGCGCCGTCCCCCATCAGAAAATGACCGCCTCCAGTGTGCATGCTGCCGAAGCCGCTTGTTGCGGGGCGAACTCCTGCCGTCATTCCATTGTTGATTCGAACGAATGTGTCACCTAAGGCATTGGCCTGCCCGCCTTGGGTATTGTTGCTGGTAACCCCGGCCCAGATTCCATCACCTGTTCCAGTGGCAGAGGGGCTGAATCGTTCGCCAATCAAGATCGCATTGCTGCTGCCGTCCGTCATGTCGCGTATGCCTCGACGGCTGTTCTCCCCAAAGACACCGCCGAAAGTCGCGGTATCGACCGTAGTCGTTCCAATCTGCGTGGCACCGACGACGGCGATGTAGTTTGAGCGACCAAACAACGCCGTGCCGCCGCTGACTGCGGTTCCCTGGATTGTCGAAATCGTTACAGCCTGCGTCCCCGGATCAGACGGGCATCGCAATGCACCCAGATTGCTCTGGATCGTCGAAGCAGGAGCGGTCGCACCCGTCAAATATCCCAGGCCCGTGTTGAAACTAAGGGCTCCGGTGGACAGTGAATTGTACAGCGGTGCCTGATCCATTTGTGGCAGCAACATCACGTTCCAGCCCCAGAACAACCAGGGAGCCGCGGCACTATTGATGTAGCCAGGAGGCATCGAATTGACCGTCGTGTCGTGATAGTTGTGCAAAGCCAGCCCCAGCTGCTTCAGTTGGTTTTTACACTGCGTACGTCGTGCGGCTTCGCGAGCTTGCTGCACAGCGGGCAGGAGCAGTGCGATCAGCACCGCGATGATGGCGATGACCACCAGCAACTCGATTAATGTAAATCCCCGTCGAGATGAACTCCGTCGAACTTGACTTGGCACAGTAAACAAACCCCTTGAAGTGTGGTGACCCGCAGTCTGGCAACTTAGCCAGCCGCATATGGACAAGGACTATCCAGAAACGTGGGTCAACATCGAACTGTGCGTCAAATATCGCGAATTTTTAACATTTACCTCAAAATATCTTCACATTGTCTTAATCTTGGATTCCGTTCACGATCCTGGAACAACTTGCGCGAGATGCGCCAGTTCATAATTCGACGCCTATTGCAATTCGCGTCATTCAGGGTAATTGCTATGCGACAGTGATCTGATTTCTGACGAATCTGCATCAGTTCGCGAGAGCACCGAATAACTGCTAGACCTCGGTATCGATACCTTGAGATCTCGCGACTGACTGAGCAATCGCACGGCGGCACTCCGCGAGTCCAGAGTCGATTCGCAATCGCTCCGTGGTCGATCTCAGGAAAAATGCCAGCGAATACCTGCACCGCGTCTCTCGTGATTCGGCTTCCAGATATTGAAAACCCTCTGGACCGGCGCAGGCAGGTTATGGGATATAGTGGCGGACGGCGTAGCCACCTCAATGAGCGGTTGGCGATCTGGTATTGGAGGAATTCGGGTGAATCGCAAATCACGGGCGAGCACGCTCACCAGCATCCTGCCGATCCGATTGTTGGCGGAAGTCTCGGCGGCAGTTTCGATCGCGGTACCGTGTTTCGCGGCGGATCCGACGGTTGCGAAGCCCCCCACAGCAGTGCGTCTACCAGCAGTGCAGCCAAAACTCGTTCCACCGTCAGCATTGGACGGGCCACCGCTGACGGACGTGCCGACCTGGTCGGATCTTGCCCGGGCCATCGTGCTAACAGCGATTCCAGACAAATACGTGGACCGAAAACATTGGGACAAGACTCGCGAGATCTTCGATGGTGTTCGCGTCCAGCAACGCGGTTTCAACATTCGCGTCTCAGAAAAAAAGCGAAAGGTGAACCACGGATCGTGGTACATGTACACCATTCGTTTTCCAAATCCGGAACGAAATCTGAAGCTGGTCATCGATCAGGTCCAGTCTCAGGGAACCGGCAAATTCTCGTTCGCGATTCATGTGGCGATGAAGAACATCCTGCTGCATGGCCAGTTCGAACAATGGGTTCTGGGAGTGAAGGGATTAAACTTCGACTTCGAGTCTGATGTCGAAGTTCACATGCATGCCCTCGTACAGATGTCTATTCGCCCGGAAACGAAGCGCGGCAGCCTGCTGCCGGATCTTGTTCTGGATCCAACCGTCCGGGCTCTGCGGCTCAATCTGGTAGACGTGAATACTCACCGCATTGGCCGTATCGGAGGCGATATTGCCGAAGAACTGGGAGATAGTTCGCGAAAATTCTTCGAAGACCTGATCCATTCACAGGAAGGCCGTGTCGTTAAGAAAGCGAACGAGGCGATTCAGAAAAAGAAGGATTCGCTCAAGCTGCCGATCTCGAAGTTGTGGTAGGTCGCTTCCGGCAGGAACATTTGTCACGAATTTGTGGCAGGAATGAATTCTCGCGATAAGCCTGCTAAAACAATTCGGCTGACCACTATCACCACTTGAGATCCAACAATGCCGCAACTCGCCAACCAGATCGCTGTTATTACTGGAGCCAACCAAGGAATCGGCAAGGCAATTGCTAAGGCC
>CBIHQO010000725.1:0-4015 GCA_966211735.1 uncultured Schlesneria sp. | reverse complement strand
CGGTGGTGTCACGCTCCAAGGCCGCCTTGCCTGCCAGTTGCACCAGCGGCGGCGTGCAGGACAATGTCGTGTTGATCATCTTGCCGATGGCATCGGACACCTCGACAGATGCGACAGAAAAGCCCAGACGCCAACCGCTCATGCTGTAGCTTTTGCTGAACGTGTACGCCGCCATCGATCGTTCGAGCATCCCCGGTTCGGACAGCAGCGATTCGTGAGTCCCCTTCCAGACCATGTGGCAGTACGGTTCATCACTGAAGACGGCCACATTCGTTCCGCGCAGCAGATCGGCCACGTCACGAAGATCCTGCCGAGTCATCACGCCGCCAGTGGGATTGTGCGGCGAATTGAAGAAGATTGCCTTGGGCGAAGGATCCGTCTTCAAGAAGTTTTCAATCGCAGACTTTTCGGGACGGAAGCCATTCGATTGCTTGAGCGGTGCCAGGACAGGCCGAGCGTTGCGGCGCAGGATATTTGGCAGATAGGTCGGAAAGTAGGGGCTGAAGACCAGCACTCCATCGCCTGGATTCAAAAAGGCTTCGCAGAAATACTGTTCGAAAACCTTGGCCCCCGGTGCGACGACGATGTTGGCGGCCTGGGCGGGAATGCCGAATTCATGCTTCACAAAGTTCGCAGCCGCTTCGCGAAATTCGGGCAAGCCCGGCGAAGGGCAGTAGTGCGACTTGTTCTGCTGGATCGCTTCGACACCCGTCGACTTCGCCGAGGCCGTGCTATCAAACGGGCTGTCACCAATCTCCAGCTCCACAACGTCTTTGCCCGCCGCCTTGAGCGACTTGGCAACTGCGAGCACGCTGAAAGCAGTTTCGACCGTAAGTGACTTCGCAAACTCGCTGAGTTGAACGGACATGTGTCAGCACCTGGAAACAGAGGAGAATCGCCACGGATGAAACACCGATTGAACACGGAACAAGAGGACAGAGCAATGCCTCGGAGTGCGGATTTGCACCCCGAGGCAGTCGTCTGCAATCCGTTCGTGATTCCCGGCGAACCACTATTTCGCAGAGATCGCCTGCTGTAGCGGGCGCAACACCTGATCGATGACGTGCGTCTCGAGAAGTTGCTCGGCGGTCGTTCGCAGTTGCGAGAATGTGTTCTCGTAGGACATCTCGGGATCCAGGCTGCCGTACTGCCGTACCGCGAAGAAGACGACGATCGGTTCTTCGGGGAATTCGCCGCGACGCACCTGATAGGCGTTGGTTCGCGTTTCGATCGTCAGACGTGCCTGGCGACGGCAGGTATCGTCGAGGGCAATTGTCATCATCGGTTCGTAATTCAGGATCTTCGCCCCGGGAACTTGCAGCATCCCATCCAGAGCTGAACTGACGCCCAGCGCTTCCGCGACCAGTTCATCGTGATTGCCGCGATACGAGAATTCGAACCCCATCATGAAGTCGAGAGCTTCGCAGTCCAGCGGACTGACCGACAGCATGAACGGGATCAGATCCAGGATCAGCGCGTGCTGTTCGACAGCCTGCTCGACATCGTCGGGATTAATTTGGCCACTACAGATTCGTCGTGGTTCCAGCGTGACCCAGCGCTGGTGGCCCATGTCCTTATCTTCTTCGAGGACGAAATCGCCATTTTCGCGGGTGTAGAAGTTCCGCATTGTGGGATACTTCTTTTGAACGCGTTCAAAGAAGCCCAGAATGGTTTCGCGTCCCGCCGGAAGCTGCATTTCCGTGTTCAGGGTCATGTTGACGTAGTAGTCGTCAGCCAGGGACGAGTAGGGATTCATATCGCGGTTCCTCAAAGAACTAAACGTGCCGGGTGTCGAGCGAGGCCTTCTACAAGACATCGCCCGGCCGGCACGTCATTCCGAACTCCTGCTTGTACCTTGCGAGAAGGCCACACGACAAAATCGTTTCCCACCATCTCTTCGTGGCATCAAATCCTCCGAATGGATGACTTGTCGATTGCAGCGATTCCGTCGACTTCTCAAACTGGAGATGATTGTATAGGCCCGCCGACTGGGGGTCAAAGAGGGAGGTCGCTGATGTCTCGTTCCGTGTCCACATTCCGAGCCGATTCTGACGATGTTTCCGCAGACTTTGCCTGTATATTCTCGACGGAAATCGGGTGGATGACGATCATTGGTCGTCACAATCTCGTCCAATCCGTCAGCATTGGACACGCCTCAGCCACTGCCGCCAAAAAAGCGTTGAAGCAATCTGCAGGAAGCCTCAAAGAATCCGACTGGTCTCCCGAACTGCGTGAAGCGTTGGAAGCGTATGCGCGCGGCAAGCGGGTTCATTTTGACCAGTTCGACTTGCAGCTTCCCGATCGAACGCCATTCCGGGACCGTGTTCTCGCCGCGACACGCCAGTTGGCTTATGGCCAGACCAGCACCTACGGCGAGTTGGCTCTGCGAGTGGGGCATCCGCGAGCGGCTCGGGCCGTTGGAACGGTGATGGCGACCAATCGTTTTCCGATCTTGATCCCGTGTCATCGAGTCCTGGCTGCGGGTGGGAAACTGGGCGGATACTCTTCGCATGCGGGGACCAATCTGAAGCAAATCTTGTTGGATCTGGAACGCGCCGGTTGAACTGGATCTCCTCGAAAGTCGTCTCTCAATGTCCCGCATTCTGTTTCAATTAACCGCCGTCGCCTCGATGGTGTTCGTGATCACGATCCTGGCCACCGTCGCGTTGCTGCTCAGCGACCCCGTGGCACCGGTCAATGTCTGGTTCAACCAGCATGGAACGACCGTGTTGATTGTCGAAGTCGTGGTGATCGTGGTCATGGGGTTGGCGGCAATGACCGCCGACCGACGCGAGACCCTACGCGCAAAATCTGCGTCATCAGAACCCACAGAGCCCCCGTCTCCGACGAACTGACGCCGACATCGGCAGTTTCCTGCAGTTCACTCGACCTCACGCCGACTTAGAGTAGACACACTCCGAGCGTGTGATTTTTCACGCCACCGAGTTCATCTCGGTGGTTCCCGCGCCTGTGCACTACATCAAACACGATTTTGCCAGTTGTTTGTGAGTAGTGCAGAGGCGCGAGAACCACCGATTCAAGATCGGTGGCGATAAAATCACGGCTTCTCCGTGTGCCGTATGCCCCTCTGTCCGCGGTTGGGGTCTGTTCTCTTTCAGCACACACTGAGACTGCATCGATGGAAACGTCGCGCCTGGCGAAACTGACGATCCAGGCCTCCGTCTGCCTCGGCAAGCAGCGAATCACGCTGAAAGATCTTTGCCAGTTGAAGCCTGGCGCAATCATCTCGTTTAATGAACCCTGCGGTGACGCCGAATTGACCGTGAACGGATGCGCATTGGGCACCGGCGAGGCGGTCAGTCGCGGCAGCCAGATCGGCTTTCGAGTCAATCGAATCGTTGCGAAGCCAGAGTAACCAAAGCCGGGCATCGATCGTCAGGAACGATAAATCAGCATCGCTTCAGCGGTCGTCCAGATATCAACAGTGACAGCTTCGCCGTTCACGCGGTTGACGAGTTGCCGCAAGCATCACCGGCTCAAGACAACTCCAGCGAAGTCTGGACTCTGAAAAAACTGCCGACCATTGCTGCGGCGGTCCGTGACTGGGATCGAACCCGAAAGACCCCGGCGATAAGCTGGGGTTTGTTCGTTTACAGGGAATACTCATGAACAAACCGAAGTCGTTCCGGCTACAACACAGAGACGAACTGGAACCATCTTCCCAGCAAGGGGTCGGCAATCGTCCGTGGTGGTTCCGCAACGACTGGGGTGTCACGTTGGCTGGCGCGGCGGCAGGTTCCCTAATTCAGGGAGGCATGTTGATTGCGTTCTCATCATTATTTCCGGGGAGCCCCACGCTGTTTCTAGCCATCCCACTTTCGGCGGCCTTGATCTATGGATATTTATCCTACTGCGCGATTAGAGCACTTCGAAGGCGGTTGGTAAGCGAAGAAGAATTGTCGGGTTCAATACGTTGCACAGGAAAACTGTCGATAGCAGCCGCATTTGGTGTCGTTGAGCAACAAGTGAGAGGTGGTCCAATTAGAGTGATACC